>JBJKRV010000329.1:0-2630 GCA_046704465.1 Opitutaceae bacterium
TTTCAAGGGGCGAGCTTCTGCGCGGGTAAATCTGGAGGAAAAAACTTAACGGCCGCTGAACGGCGTCTGAATTTTCGTTTAGGAGCTGGAGCGGACGGGCTGCGGGGGCGGGGGCTGCGAGCCTGCGGACGGCGCGAACATGCGGGGATCGGAACGATTCGCAACCCGCGCCGGCGGACGAAGCCGGAGCGGGGAGACCGATCAGTGAATCCGGGCGCGCTCGCGGGCGGCCTCGGCCGCGCCGAGCGGAACGTACCCGAGGGGATCGGTCGCGACGATCTCCTGACCCTCGCGCGAGAGCACGAGTCGCAGGTATTCGCGCGCCACCGGATCGACGGTTCCGTCGGGCTCCCGCCTGACGCAAAGGTGGAGATACCGGTCGTAGGGATAGCGACCGGCCTGCAGATCGGCGACGGAGGCGCGGGAGTAGGGACCGGTGCGGGACGTCCCAATGGCCAGCAGCCTGACCTCCGGCGTCCCGCGGTTCAGCGCCGCGAAGCCGATGGCCAGCGGATCCCGGCCGACCTGGCGGACGACGTCCGCCGACTCCGGCAGGGCGACGCAATCCGAAACGAACGCCCCGCCGCCGAAATGGTGCCGCTCCATGTAGGTGCCGAGCGCGGTGCGGGCCGCCAATCCGCAAGGATGGATCGGTCGGCCGGCCCACGCGCCCGTGAGTCCGAGCTCGCCCCAGGTGGTGATGGCATTGGCGCCACCCGCGAAGATCCGGGCCACCTGCTGCGTTGTCAGGCGCTGCAGCGGATTGTCCCGCGCCACGAAGATGCCGATGGGGCCCGATTTCGCCTGTGGGCTCAGTGAGTCATGGGCGATGCGGAAATCCACCGGCGGCGCGCCGGCGACCCGCACATACGCAGCCAGTTCACCGGGGAGTAACTCGGCGCCCATCGGTGCCAGCAGTGAGCGCCCCGAGGCCAGGGCTGGCGGGGCCGAGCGCGTGCCGGTCAGGATCAAGGTGAAGGTCACACCGGGGTGGGTGCGTTCGAAAAGGGCGTCGAAGCGCCGGAGCATTCCCTGCATGTCGCGGTAGCCGACGATTGCGATCGCACCGGTTGAAGTGCGATAGGGGGCGTGCGGCGGCACGCGCACCGGGCGCGGCACATACCGCGGCAATCGCTGCGCCGCGGCTGGGTTCGCGGCGGGGGGCGCTGCCAGATTGAGGATCCGATCGGATCTGCAATCTGGCAGCCCGCTTCCCGGCGCCGGTTCGGAGGCGGCGCTCAGGCGCGCGCCTTCGGTTGCGACCCGGACGGCAGACAGCGGCAGGTAGCCCGATGAATCCTCCGCCACGACCTCCTGGCCGTTGCGGCTGAGCGCGAACCGCAAGAACTCGACCAAGAGTGGCGAAAGGGGCTGCGCGGGGGTGCGGCCGAGGCACAGGTAGACCTGGCGAGTCAAGGGATAGCCACCTGACGCCACGCTGGCCGGGGTGCCGTCGAGATAGGGCCCCGCGGGATCGGCGGCCAGCGCCAGGGCCTTCGCCCCCGGTCGCGCTCCGCCAAACACGCCGTAGCCGATGCCGTCCGGGTCGGCCGCGACCGCCGCGATGACCCCATTGAGGGCGGTGACTCCGTCGTGATCCCGCTCCTGGCGGAGGGAGGCCTTGAAGGTGCCGCCGTCGAGCAGTTTTTGCTCGAGGAAGTTCACGATGCCCGGCGGGTTGCCGGTGGGGCGCCGGAGCATCATCCCGTACAAATGGATCGGCCGGTCCGACCACGGGGCGCCGAGTCCGAGCTGGCCCCACGAAGTGATGTCTGCCGGTTGGCCGCGCCGGCGGGTCTGGGAGAAGATCGCGTCGAGCTGCGCCAGGGTCAGGCGTCGCAGGGGATTGGCCGCGTTGACAAAGATGGCGATGGCATCGGTGTTATGCGGCGTGTCGAAGCTGCCGAGCGCGATGCAGACCATCAGGGGAGCACGACCAAATTTTGCGGTGAGGCGGGCGGCCTCCGAGGGAAAGAGCTCGCGGGCCATCGGGGCGACCTGGGCACGACCGTCGAGCAAAGCCTCCACTCCTTCGGAAGACAGCCGGGTCGTGCCGTCCACCCGCACCTTCGCACCCGGCTGAACGCGCTCAAATTCACCGGCCCAGCGCTGGAGAATTCCGTCCAGGTTGTCCGCCCCGGCCACGGCAATGACTCCCGCGACCGGCCGGAGCGGCCGGTACGGGATCAGAGCTGCATCGATCGCCGTGGACCGTCGCGGGGAAATCGATCCAACCAGCGGCGCAAGGGGGAGGAATCCGACCAGGCAAGCCAGCCGCGGAAATCGGCCGACAATCATCCGGAAATGGGAGCCGGGCATGTCGGGGGGAGTTGTTTGGGAGGGGCGGATTGGAACAGGCGAAGTGAGTTTGAGCCGGGCAAATGAATCCCGCCTGAATGCGATCTGAATTTGAGTTAAGTCACGGGCAGTGTGGCCGTCGGTCGGGCGCGCCTGCCAAGCGCATGGTGACGTTGGAGCCGGGCCGCCCGCGCCAGCCGCGCGAATCTGAGCGAGTGGGCAAGCGATGGCAGCGTCCGCACCCGTGCCCTCGGCCGACGGCGCCGTCGGGGCGGCGCGGATCGGCATCAGCCGGCGAATGGCACCGCCTGTCGGTCTGGAATGCTGAGGCC
>JBJKRV010000330.1:0-5015 GCA_046704465.1 Opitutaceae bacterium
CCGCTACCGCACGCAGGAGGAGCTGCTGGCGGTGGCCCGCGAACACAAGCGCCGCGGCCTGCCCCTGTCGGTCATCGCGGTCGACTACTTTCACTGGACGAAGATGGGCGAGTGGAAGTTCGACCCGGTCTGCTGGCCCGATCCGGCCGGCCTGGTGCGCGAGCTCGCCGCGCTCGGCGTCCGGCTGATGGTCTCGGTCTGGCCGGCGGTGAACCCCGACGGCGCGCACGCGGCCGAGCTGGAGCGCCGCAACCTGCTGGTCCGGGCGGAGCGCGGCCTCGACAGCTTCCTGCGCTTCACCGATGCCGATGCGGGCGGCCGCACCGTCATCGCCGGCCTGCTCGACGCCACGAATCCGGAGGCGCGGTCCTTCCTGTGGGCGCGCTTGCGGGAGAACTACCACCGCCATGGCATCAAGCTCTGGTGGCTCGACGCCATCGAGCCGGAACTGTCGATCTACGATCACGACAACCTGCGCTTCCACGCCGGCCCCGGCCGGGAGGTGGCCGGTCTGTACCCGTTCAGGCAGCAGCAGGCGCTGTACGAAGGGATGCGCGGCGAGGGCGAGACGGAGATCGTCACGCTGGGGCGGGCGGCGTTCGCCGGCAGCCAGCGCTTCGGAGCTGCCCTCTGGTCGGGCGACATCCACTCGACCTTCGAGGACCTGCGCCAGCAGGTGCGCGCCGGGCTCAACGCCGGGCTGAGCGGCATCCCGTGGTGGACCACCGACATCGGCGGCTTCTTCGGCGGCGACGTCGACGCGCCCGAGTTCCAGGAGCTCATCGTGCGCTGGTTCCAGTACGGCGCGTTTTGCCCGCTCTTCCGCCTGCACGGCTGGCGCAACAGCCCACTGGATCACCCAGAGACGGCCGACCCCACGCGCGGCGGACCCAACGAGGTCTGGAGCTTCGGCGAGCGCGCCTACGGCATCATCCGTGAGCTGCTGTTCCTGCGGGAGCGCCTCCGGCCCTACCTGCGCGAGCAGATGGAGCAGGCGCACCGGCGGGGCACGCCGCCCATGCGGCCGCTGTTCTTCGACTTTCCCGACGACTCGGGCTGCCAGGGCGTGGACGACGCCTTCCTGCTCGGGCCCGACCTGCTGGTGGCGCCCGTTCTCCACGAGGGGGCGACGGGCCGCGAGATCCATCTGCCGGCCGGCGCGCGCTGGACGGACCCGTGGACCGGCCGCGAGCTTCCTGGCGGCGGGACGATCCGCGTCGACGCGCCGCTGGAGCGCATCCCCCTCTTTGTGCGCAACGGCCGGCCGCTGCCGATCACCGATTGACGGCCGGTCAATCGTCCCTCCCTCCCCCCCGTGCGGTGCGGAGACGCGGGCCGACAGACCCGCACCGGAGCCCGCTTCCGCCGCCGAGAGGAACCTGGGGCGATGGTCGGCGACGCCCGCCTGCGGCATCCGCTGCAGCCCGGACCGGCACGACGCCGGGAAAGGGAGCGTCGTGGGAATCGGGCACAATTCGATTCAGGTGAAATAATTGTCTTGATCAAAGCAGTTCATGAAATGAAATGGCGGGCGCTTTCCCCAATGCGCAGGCAATTACTCCATGGACGGACGGATCGTGCCGGAAGCGGATGGATCGTCGTTTGGCTATTCTGGATTTCCGGTTGCTTCGGGATGGAAGCGGGGTTCGTTGCTGGAGCGGCGGCCGGGAGCCGCTTCCGGTCGGTCCCGATTCAACGGAGTATCTGTCGTGCTTGTTTCAGGTGAAATAAAAAGCGGTCCCGAGAGCCCCAGGTCAGCCGCACGCGCGGCGGACTTGGAGCCGATTGTTCGCGCGCGCTCCGTCCGCGTCTGACCGCCACCTTCGCGCCCACCCCGACCCATGACCCGCAACAACGTTCTGCTGCTCACCACCCTGGGCCTGCTGATCCTGGTTTTGGGCGCCATCAAGATCTGCCAGACCGGCCGGGCGGGGCCGCGGCTGGCGCCGATCGTGCTCTATGAGCCGCTGCCCCATCCCTACTGCACGGCGGTGGGCGTGGGGGCGTCGGCCTTCGCCCGCCAGAGCGGCGTGCGGGTGCGCATCGTGGTCGGCCAGGAGAGCACCCAGTCGAACGTCGATTCGAACATCGAGTCGCTGTTCGCCCTCGGCTACCGCGCCTTCGCGCTCTATCCGGTCGATCCTGCCGGCACGAAGGGGCTGTGCGCCCAGCTGGCGCGGGGCCACCGCCTGGTCGTGGCCTACGGCGCCCAGCCCGCGCCGGGCACCGACGCGCCCTTCGCCGTGGCCACGGACACCCGCCAGGCCGCGACGCTCGCCGCCGAGAAGCTGATCGCGCTGATGGGCGGACACGGCCGGATTCTCAACGTCCTCGAGTCGATGACCGATGCGAACACGCCGATCCGCGTCGCCGCGATCGAGTCGGTGGTCGCGCAGCATCCCGGGGTGCGGATCATCCAGACCATCGGCGACATCTCGACGGAGGAGGGCGCGCGGGAGAAGATCGAGAGCGCCCTCGCCGCCCGCGGCTACCAGGTCGACGGGGTCATCTGCACCGGCTACACCACGACGGTGGCGGCGGCCGGGCTGCTGGCGGAGCACAACCGCCGGCCGGACGCCCGGCGCATCCACTTCGTCGGCCTCGACACCGATCCGCGCGTCCTGGCGGCGATCCGCCGCGGGCTGATCGACGCCACCGTGGCCCAGAATCCGTTCGGCCACGGCTACATCTCCTGCGACCTGTTGAACCTGATGCTCCACGGATGGCGGCCGCGCAAACCGTACCAGTTCATCGATTCCGGCTGCGTCGTCGTCACCAGGGCCAACGTCGACACCTTCCAGCAGGGGATCGAGAAGCTCACGGCCAAGATCGTCTCGCAGCTGAAGACGAAATACCTGCTGCCGCCGGGGCGGCCGGTGGCGACGCGGCGCGGGCGCCCCTCCCATGCTTGAGCTCCGGCACATCTCGAAGTCGTTCCCGGGCGTGCGCGCGCTGGACGACGTGTCGCTGGCGTTTCGGGCGGGCGAGATCCACGGCCTGATCGGGGAGAACGGGGCGGGCAAGAGCACGGCCATCAAGATTCTCACGGGCCTCCACCAGCCGGACGCCGGCGGGATCCTCCTCGACGGCCGGCCCGTCGTCTTCCGCGACCACCGCGACAGCCTGGCCCGCGGCATCGGCATCGTGCCGCAGGAGCTGCACGTGATCCCCGACGCCAGCGTGGCCGAGAACATCATGCTCGACCAGTTGGTCACGCGGCGGTTCGGGCGGATCGACTGGCCCGCGGTGCACGCCGCGGCGCGGGAGCACCTGGCGCGCGTGGGGCTCGACGTGCGGCCGGACCGGCTCGTTCGCGGGCTGAGCGCGGCGCAGAAGCAGCTGCTCCAGATCGCGAAGGCGCTGGCCGCCCGCGTGCGCGTGCTGCTGCTGGACGAGCCCACCAGCTCGCTCACCGAGCACGAGGCCCGGCGCCTGTTCGCCCTCCTGCGCGACCTGCGCGCGAAGGGCGTGGCGCTCATCTTTGTCTCCCACAAGCTCGACGAGATCCTCGGTCTCTGCGACCGCGTCAGCGTGCTGCGCGACGGCCGCCTGGTCGCGGCCCGGCCGGTGGCCGGCGCCACCCCGGCCGACCTCGTGCGGGCGATGATCGGGCGGGAGGGCAACGCGGAACGGGTCGGCGTCCTCGATCCCGACTGGAACCGGGAGGTCCTGCGGGCCGATCACATCGTGCGCCGCGGCAAGGTCGACGACATCAGCTTCACCCTGCACCGGGGCGAGATCCTCGGCTTCTACGGACTGATCGGCTCGGGCCGCACCGAGCTGGCGCGCATCCTCATCGGCGAGGACCGGCTGGACGCGGGCTCCGTGCGGGTCCACGGCCGGCCGGCCGTCGTCCGGGGCGTGGCCGACAGCCTCTACCGGCATCGCATCGGCTACGTGACCGAGAACCGCAAGGAGGAGGGCCTGCTGCTCGAAGATTCGGTGCGGACCAACCTGACACTGGCCGTCTGGCCCCGGCTGCGGAACCCGCCGACCCGCCGCATCGACCCGGCGGCGGAGACGGCGCTGGCCGCGCGCCAGGTGGCGGAACTGCAGATCAAGACGCCCGGCTTGGAGCGGCGCGTCCGCTTCCTCAGCGGCGGCAACCAGCAGAAGGTGAGCATCGGCCGCTGGCTGGCGGCGGACTGCGACATCCTCATCATCGACGAGCCCACGGTCGGCGTCGACATCGGGGCCAAGCAGCAGATCCACCAGTTGATCTGGGACCTCGCCGGGCGGGCGGGCCGCTCGGTGATCCTCATCTCCTCGGACCTGCCGGAGGTGGTGCGCCTGGCCAGCCGGCTCCTGGTCTTCCGCGAGCACCGGGTGGTTGGGGAGGTGCGGGACATCGACCGCGCGGGCAAGACCTACGCCGACGTGAGCCGCGAGATCGCGCCCTTCTTCGCATGAGGCCTCCTTTCCACCGATGAATACGGACGCCGCCAACCCCGCCGGGCCGGATCCGGCGCCCGCCCCGTCGCCGGTCGTCCCGATCGCCCGTCCCGGCTTCGGCCGGCGCGACTGGGTGAGCGGACGCACGCTCGGCCTGATCATCTTCGCCGGCGCGCTGATGATCGTCATGGCGCTGGCTTCGCCCAACTTCCTCACGCGCGAGACGTTCGTCAGCCAGTCGCGCTACGTCGCCTTCTACGTGCTTGTGGCCATGTCGCAGGCCGTGTGCCTCGCGGTGGGCGACCTGAACCTGTCGGTCGGGGCCATCGGCAGCGTCGTGACCGTGGCGCTGGGCCTGCTGATCGCGCCGGACCACGGCGCACTGTCGGCCTGGGTCGCCGTGCCGCTGGTCTTCCTGCTGGGGCCATTGGCCGGCTGGCTGAACGGGGTCATCATCACGCGCCTGCGGATCGACGCCTTCATCGTCACGCTGTCGATGATGTTCGTCTACATGGGGCTGCGGTCGGGCGTGTCGGGCGGCAACGCGTACACGATCCCGCAGGGTTTCTGGTGGGTGGGGCAGGGTGACCTCGGCCTGTGGCTGCCGACCATGGTCGGCAGCC
>JBJKRV010000331.1:0-5494 GCA_046704465.1 Opitutaceae bacterium
CCCTGATACCGCGTCGGGTGCGTTCCCGCCGGCGAACCCGTCCGAAATCCCGCCATGCGTCTGACTCCTCTCGATATCTCCATCATCGGGTTCTACTTCGTCGCCATGTTGGTGATCGGCGTGGCGGTCATGAAGCGGGCCTCGAAGAACCTGAACTCCTACTTCCTCGCCGGGCACGCGCTGCCGTGGTGGGTGCTGGGTGTCTCCAACGCCTCGGCGATGTGGGACATCACCGGCACGATGTGGCTGGTCTACAACCTGTTTGTCTACGGGCTCAAGGGCACCTGGCTGCCGTGGCTGCGGCCCACCTTCAACCAGGTCATCCTCATGGTCTACCTGTCGAGCTGGGTGCGGCGCTCCGGCGTGCTCACCGGCGCCGAGTGGATGGCCACGCGTTTCGGCTCGAAGCGCGGCGGCGAGCACTCGCGCATCATCATCGTGGTTTTTGCGCTCGTCAGCGTGATCGGATTCATTGCGTACGCCTTCCAGGGCATCGGGAAGTTCTCCAAGGTTTTCCTCCCCTGGCACCTGAGCGCCGCCGAATACGGCGCGATCGTCATGAGCTTCACGGCGATCTACGTGCTGCTCGGCGGCATGATCAGCGTCGTGATCACCGACCTTGCCCAGTTTTTTATCATGGCCGTCTGCGCCGTGATTCTGGCGGTCATCGCGATGACCCGCGTCTCCGCGGCGGATCTCCACGCGCTCGTGCCGGCCGGCTGGGGTGACCTCGGCATCAGCTGGCACCTGAACCTGAACTGGTCGCACCTCATTCCGGCGCTGACCCAGAACGTGGCCGGGGACGGCTATTCGCTGTTTGGGCTGTTCTTCATGGCCATGCTCTTCAAGGGGCTGCTCGTGAGCATCGCCGGGCCGGCGCCGAACTATGACATGCAGCGCATCCTGGCGGCGCGCACGCCGAAGGAGGCCAGCCTGATGAGCGGCATCGTCTCCGCCTGCCTGCTGCCGCGCTGGATCCTCGTCGCGGCCATCACCCTGCTGGGACTCAAGTTCCTCGGGCCCCGATTCGCCGCGATGGACCCGCATTTCACCGTGCACACCGCCGCCGGGCCGCGGATCGATTTCGAACTGGTGCTCCCGTACGTGATCGACCATTTCGTGCCGGCCGGCCTGATGGGTCTGCTGCTGGCCGGGCTGCTGGCCGCGTTCATGTCCACGTTCTCGGCCACCCTGAATGCGGGCGGCGCCTACGTGGTGAACGACCTGTACAAGCGCTACCTGCGCCGCGACGCGTCCCCCCGCCACTATGTCACGGTGAGCTATGCCGCGCAGGTAATCATCCTCCTGGTCGGTTTCGGCTTCGGGCTCATGACCCAGTCGGTCAACCAAATCACCCAGTGGATTGTCAACGGGCTGTGGGGCGGCTACACCGCGGCCAACGTGCTCAAGTGGCACTGGCACCGCCTCAACGGCTACGGCTACTTCTGGGGCATGACCGCCGGCATCGGGTCCGCGCTGCTGATCCCGAAGTTTTTCCCCGACTCCGGGCTGGGCTCGCTGTCGGCCTTCCCGATCATCCTCCTCCTGTCGGTGGCCGGTTGCGTGGCGGGGAGCCTGCTGACGCCGCCGGAGGAGGACGAAACGCTGATGAGCTTCTACAAATCCGTGCGGCCTTGGGGCTGGTGGGGACCCGTGCATGCGAAGGTGGTGGCCCAGGACCCCTCGTTCCGGCGCAACACGAACTTCCGCCGCGACGCCTTCAACTGCGCCGTGGCCATCATCTGGCAGATCCCGTTGTGGGCCATCCCGGTGTATGCCGTCTTCCGGGACTTCCGCGGGCTGTGGATCGCGATCGGCGTGCTGCTCGTCACCAGCGCCATTCTCAAGTTCAACTGGCTCGACAAGCTCGAGGATGACCCCGTCACCCCGTGAAACGCCGCGACTTTCTCAAGCTCGGCCTCGGGGCCGCCACCCTGTCCGGAATTCCCATGCGCAAGCTCCTCGCCGCCGCCTTGACGCCCGCCCAGGCCGGATCCTCATCCCCGCCGCGCTGGCGCGGCTTTAACCTGCTGGAGATGTTCTCCGCCACGGGCCCGGTCCGGCCCTTCCGCGAAGCCGACTTCGAGATGATGGCCGGCTGGGGATTCAATTTCGCCCGGATCCCCATGTCGTACTGGCGCTGGAGCAAGCCCGACCTGAAGACGTGGCTCCAGATTGACGAGAAGGCGATCGCCCCGGTCGACGGCGCGGTGGCGCTGGGCCGCGGCCACGGGGTGCACATCAACCTCAACCTGCACCGCATCCCGGGCTATTGCATCAACGGCGCCGATCTCGAGCCGGTGCAGCTCTTCACCGGTCCGCCGCAGGATCAGGCGCTGGCGCTCGAAGCGGCCTGCCACCACTGGCGGTTTTTCGCGCGGCGCTACCGCGGCATCCCGAGCACCGAGCTCAGCTTCGACCTGATCAACGAGCCGCCGGTGATGGACCCCGCCGGCTACGTCCGCGTGGTCCGCGCACTGGTCGCGGCCATCCGCGACATCGATCCGGACCGCCTGATCGTGGCCGACGGAATCGACGTCGGGCGCAAGCCGGTGCCGGAGTTGGCGGATCTGGGGATCATGCAGAGCACGCGCGGCTACGACCCCATGGGCGTCAGCCACTACCGCGCCACCTGGGTGCCGGGATTCACCCGTGACTCGTGGCCCAAGCCCTCGTGGCCGATGGAGTTCGAGGGCGTGCACTGGGATCGTGCGACCCTGCGCGAGCGCCTGATCAAACCCTGGCAGGCGGTCGAGGAGCTCGGCGTCAAGGTTCACGTCGGCGAATGGGGCTGCTACCGGTTCACGCCTCACGCCGTGGCCCTGGCCTGGATGACCGACCTGCTCGGCCTCTGGCAGAAGTCCGGATGGGGCTGGGCCCTGTGGAACTTGCGCGGCGACTTCGGAGTGATCGGCAGCCAGCGGACGGACGTGACCTACGAGCGCTTCCACGGGCTCAAGCTGGACCGCGCCATGCTCGAGGTGTTGCGGGCGCATTAGGCGGGCGCCGCGAGCGGCGCCCCTACGCGCACGCGACATACGGAACGTCCTTCCGGTACGGGCGTGCCTTGCTGGCCGGGGCGAAGCGCTTGCGCGAAGACCGGGCGTGTCCTTCAGAGCATTCATCACAGGATTCCCTCTTCGGGCGCCGCGAGCAGCGCCCCTACGCGCACGCCATCCGAAATGTCCCTCCCGTAGGGGCGTGCCTTGGCGCGCCCTTCAGGGCACGAGGAATATCCGTTCCGTCGGGGCGCGCCACGCCCGCCGGGCCCGATTCAGAGCGGCGCCGCGACCAAACGGGCGAGCTGCACGCGGTTTTCGACCCCGAGTTTTTCCAGCGCCCGCTGCACGTGTTTCTCCACCGTCCGTGCGCTGATCCCGAGGATGATGGCGATCTCCGGGTTCGTCTTGCCCTGCGCCACCCAGCAGGCGACCTCTTTTTCCCGGTGGGACAGGCTCGGCGACAACCGACTGGCATCGAGTTCGGCGGAACCGGCCGGCAGCGTCACGACAATCAGCCGGTAGATGCCGGTCCGTTGATGATTCAGCCGCAGGAGGTAACCGCGGCTTTCGTGTTCAACCCGGAATTCGCACGACCGGTGCTCGTCGGCGACCCGCCGGTCGTCCCAGGCGCGCAGGTGGCGCAGCACCTGGTCGCCGAGCGGCGCCGGCAGAAAGAGATCCGCCGTGGGTTGGCCAAAATGATGACGGAGGAAGCGCCCCAACCCGGAAGCGCCCCACTGGATGACCAGGCGTGTATCCAGATAAAGCCAGGTGGAGTCGACCTGCTGGTGGCGAAAACGGAGGGCCTCGAGCTGATTCGTCAGATTCTCCAACCGTTGGAGGTTGCGAAAGGCCTTCGTCGCCTGGCGCGCCACGCAATCGAGGATCGCCTTGTCGCGCGGTAGAAAATCGCGCGCCTGACGATTCAGGCTCAGCACCAGGCGGGTTCCGTCCGCCGTTTCCGCCGCCGAACATATCTGGTGGCGGGCCGAGAACTGGCGGTAGCCCTGGCGATAGAGGCCGGTTTCGACAAACCGGCTGGTCGCCATCAGGTCGGAAATCGCCGCCGTGAACGGCACCGCCCGCGCCGCCTGGATATGTTGCACAAACGGGTGCTCGTGGATGTGGGCGGCGATCGCCGGCGCGACCTTGCTCCAGAAGGTATCGCCCAGATCGGGGAATGTCATGCCGGTCGATATCCGCCCATCCCGCGTCAGTTCGTTCCATACGACCACATCGGCGCCGATCAATTGATGCAGGGTCCGCTGCGCGTGTTGTGCGAGATCCGCCGAGTATTCGCACTCCTGCATTTCGCACCCGGACTCAACGAGTTCCCGCAGGTCACCATGGGCAAGATCGGTGAAATCCATGGCCGGGTCGGCTGGGTGTCTGAGGAGACGACCGACGGTCCACGGGGTCAGGTGGACGGCGGTCGAGGTGCGCGCGTCACCAATGTCCGAAGCGGCGACCGTCGGCAATGCCGTTTTTTTGCCCGTGCTTTAGGGGTCCGGTCCCGCGGATTTGCCCGACCCGGATCTCCAATGCCGTCGGCACGCGGCGCAGGGGAGCACCGACGCCGAATGGGTAGGCCTACCCATTGAGAATCGCGTGTCGACGGGATAGAATCGACTTTCCGGCGCGGAGCGCAGCCGGCTGCCCGATCCCGTAGTTCGCACGCGGGCCTGCCCGTTCGGCCGTGTCGGAGGCCCCGTCACCACTGGTTCTCTTCCGCTCCCAATGAAAAGAGTCACCGCCGTCCTCGTTATCGCCGCGGGATTGCTCGCCGCCCTGAGTCCCGCCGTTCTCGCCGCCCCCACAGTCGAAACCCAGGATTTCGGCCGGGTCAGCAACAACTCCGACTGGCACAATTACATCGTGAGCCGCCGCGGCGTGCATTTCGCCATGATGGCGCGAAAAGGCATCCACTGGGAGGTGAAGGTCGACGGCGCCGACGGCCCGCGGATCGACGCGCTCGTGGCCCCGACCAGCGCCTTCGTCGACCCGCGAGGCAACCAGTATACCCCGAGCTCCCCCACCAGCCGGTACCAAACCGACCAAATCATCGCCTGGCCCGTCACCTTCAACCGCGACGGGACCCATTCCGCCTATCTCGCCCGGGTCGGCAATGAATGGGTGCTCTACAAGGACCAAAAGGAGATCCTGCGCCTGCCCGCCGGGGGCAACGTGGGGGCCACCGTCGGCATCTCCGGCTCCGCCGGCAACACGGACATCCGGCTTCAGTTCGCGGGACCCAACAGCGACCGCCTGCTGTTCGCCATGTCCAGCTATTACGGTTACCAGCTGTGGGTCGACGGCCAGCAGTGGCCCGGATACTTTGCAGACACCGGCTCCGGCGTGAGTTCGCCCGATCCCCTCATCAGCCCGGACGGCGACCACATCGCGTATCCGGCCCAGCTTGACCGCGACCACCGCGGCCTCGTCATCGACGGCAGGGTGGCCAACTATTATGCCGACAACCTGACCTACACCTC
>JBJKRV010000332.1:0-7947 GCA_046704465.1 Opitutaceae bacterium
CGTACGAATACTACGGGGCCGACTGGACGCCGGATCTCTTCCGGAAATTCTGGGCGGACCGCGGCTACGACCTCCGCGCCCGGCTGCCCGCGCTGTGCGGCGACGGTCCGCCGGACACCGTCGCCCGCGTCAAATACGACTACCGCGCGACCATCGCCGACCTGCACTCCGCCTATACCCGCCGCTGGAGCCGCTGGGCCCACGCCCGCGGCAGCCTGACGCGCCTGCAGGCGCACGGCTCCCCGACCGACCTGATCGACGTCTACGCCGACGCCGACATCCCCGAGACCGAGATTTTCGGCAGTTTGAGCGACAGCACCGTGGTGATGAACAAGCTTTCGTCCTCCGCCGCGCACCTGACCGGGCGCCGGATTTCCTCCGCGGAGTCGTTCACCTGGCTGAACGAGCATTTCCAAGCCACGTTTTCGCAGGTAAAAAAGGCGGCGGACTATCTGTTTCTGACCGGCGTCAATCTGATCGTCTACCAGGGCATTCCCTACTCGCCCGCGAGCGCGCCGTGGCCCGGCTGGCAATTCTACGCCGCCGTGGATTTCGGCCCCAACAGCGCCCTCTGGCGAAACCTGCCGGAGTTCAACGCCTATGCCACGCGCTGCCAGTCGATCCTGCAGAGCGGCGCCCCCGCCAACGACGTCCTGCTCTATTTCCCGATTCACGACGTCTGGCAGAAACCGTCGGGCATGCTGATTCCCCTGACCGTCCACGCCGTGCGCCAGATTCTTGGGGACCAGCCCTTTTATACCACCGCCGCCAGCCTGTGGGATCGAGGCTTCGGTTACGACGTCGTCACCGATCATTTCCTTTCGCAAGCGAAGGCGAAGAGCCACGCCCTGCACATCAACGGGAATACGTGGAAGGTGGTGCTGGTGCCCGATTGCCGCCTGATGCCCGTGGCCACGCTGCAACACCTGATTGAACTGGCCCGGGCCGGCGCCACCATCGTGATCCAGGGAGCGCTGCCTTCCGACGTGCCCGGTCTCGGCAACCTCGACCGGCGCCGCCAGGAATTCCACCGCCTGCTCGGCGCGCTGTCCTTTGCGGCGACGGCGGACGCTTCGGTGCGGCGCGCTCCGGTGGGACGCGGTCAATTTCTCCTCGGCTCCGACGTCGCGAAACTCCTGCACGCCGCCGGCGTGAAGCGCGAACCGATGACCGATCTGGGCCTGCGCTTTGTCCGCCGCGTCCACCACGATGGCTACGACTATTTCATCGCGAACCGCAGCAGCCGCCCGGTCGACGGCTGGGTCACCCTCGGCACCCCGGCCGAATCCGCCCTGCTGCTGGATCCGCTTTACGCCGATCGCGCGGGCCTCGCCGCGCTGCGCTCCGGTCCGGCTGGCGCCACCGAGGTCTATCTGCAGCTTGCACCCGGCGCATCCTGTGTTCTGCGCACGTTTACCCACGCGGCGGTCACCGCGCCTTCCTGGCCCTACCGCGAAACCGCCGGTGCTCCGCAGCCTCTTTCCGGCACCTGGCATGTCGCGTTCATCGACGGCGGTCCCGCCCTTCCTGCCGCCTACGACACGACCCACCTGGCCTCCTGGACGACACGCGACGACCCCGAAGCCAAACGGTTCAGCGGCACGGCACGCTACACGCTCGACTTCGAGCACCCGGCCGGCCAGGCCGCCGACTGGCGTCTCGATCTCGGCCAGGTCGACATGACCGCGCGGGTCATCCTGAACGGGCACGCGATCAAGGCCTTTTGGTGCGCGCCGTTTGCCGCGGATGTGGGCCGGTGGCTCAAGCCCGGAGTCAACCACCTCGTCGTCGAAGTCACCAACCTCGCCGCCAACCGCATCGCGGACATGGACCGGCGCAAGGTCAGGTGGAAGTATTTCTACGACATCAATGTCGTGGGCCGCGACTACCGCCCGTTCGACGCCTCGCACTGGCCGCTGTTTGACTCCGGCCTGCTCGGACCGGTGACGCTGACGCCGCTGAGAGCACCCGCCCTCTGATCGCCGATCGTCCGTCCTCGGCACGCGCCGGGCCGCCGCCAGGCATGCGGGCGGGCCCGGCCGCACTCACAGGGCCCGGTGCGAACCTGTGGGCGTCACGGAAAGAGTGACCGGCACCCGCTCAAGCGGGGTGAACGAGACCACCGTGGTGTGTCCATCCTGCCCTTCGCCCGCGGCCAGAAACCGCGCGCGGACTTCCAGGTAGTTCAGGAAGAAGCCCTGCGCCGTCGCCGGGATCGCCAGGCGCAGCGGCGCCCTTCCCACCGGCCGGCCGTTCACCACAATGATTGCACCGGCCGGATCGGTTTCCACGAGCATTGTCCGGTCCCCCGCCGCCCGCTCGGTGGCGGGAGCGATCGGACGCGTGGCAACCGGCACGACCGGCGGTCCCTGGGTGGCGGTGCTGCAACCCGCCAGTGTCAGCACGCCAAGGAGCAGCAACTTCCCGGTGAGCCGCGTAAAAGGTCGCGTCATGGCCGTTCTCCGCCCAAGCTAGGGGCGTCCCGGACGTTACCAAGCAGAAATTCATCCGGCCGGCTGCAACACCATACATGGGCTGCCGATTCCATCACGCTGCCTACCGACCTTGGTCATGCCGCCAGGGCGGAGGTTCCCGCGGGAACCAAATCGGGTTCGTCTTTTCCCTCCAAGAAAACGCCGCCGAGACCGTTATTCGATTATGTCCTTCCACTCATCGCGCTCCCGTCCGGCGCCGGCCATCCTGGCCGCGCTTCTCTTGCCATTGGTCTTGGCCGCGGAACCCGCGACCTCCGCGCCGACCGTGACCGACGGCAATTCGGAGTTCGCCGCCGACCTTTACCGGCAACTGGCGGCCGGATCCGGCAACCTTTTCTTTTCGCCCTACAGCATCTCGACCGCGCTCGCCATGGCGCTCGACGGCGCCCGCGGTCAGACCGCGGCCGGGATGGCGGACGCCCTGCAACTCGCGACCCTGTCCCGCGGGCAGATCGCGGCGGGATTCGCCGACCTGCAATCGCAACTGGGCGATGCCAACGGCAACGGCATCCGGCTGGTGCCGGCCAATTCGCTCTGGATCCAGTCCGGATTTCCGTTCGACCATGCCTATCTCGACTCGCTGCGCCGGAATTTCGGCGCGGAGGCGAATCCGGTCGACTTCATCGACCACTCGGCGGCGGCGCAGTCAGCCATCAACCGTTGGGTCAAGTCGGCGACCAGG
The DNA here is from genome assembly GCA_046704465.1 of Opitutaceae bacterium. Lineage (GTDB taxonomy): Bacteria > Verrucomicrobiota > Verrucomicrobiia > Opitutales > Opitutaceae > Fen-1467. The sequence goes on from JBJKRV010000332.1 coordinate 3,178, forward strand.
GGAAAGATTGCCGAACTGGTCGGCCCGGGGACGCTCGACGCCGCGACCCGCATGGTGCTGTGCAATGCCGTCTATTTCAAAGGCCGCTGGGAGCGCCCTTTTCCGAAGGGCGCAACCGAGTCCCGCCCCTTTCACCTCGGCACCGGCTCGACCATCATGGTTCCAACCATGCGACAAACCGCGTGGTACCGGCGGTCCTCGCAGGCGAACTGTGACTTGCTGGAACTGCCCTATGCCGGCCGCCGGTTGTCGATGGTGATCATCCTGCCTCATGGCCTGGACGGCCTGCCGGCGGTCGAACGCGAACTGAGCGGCGACAATCTCCGTCGCTGGCTTGCCGGTCTCGATTCGAGTCGCGCGGCTGGCCTCGAGGTCTCGTTGCCGCGATTCACCGCCACGGAGAGCTACAACCTCCGCACCGCGCTCACGCACATGGGAATGGCCGCCGCCTTCGAGCCTGCCGCGGCCGATTTCTCCGGCATGACCGCCCGCCGCGGGCTCTTTCTTTCGGCCGTCCTGCACCGGGCCTATGTGAAAGTCGACGAGGAGGGAACCGAGGCGGCCGCGGTCACCGGCGGCGTCATGACCGTCGCCGCCGTGCTGCGCGTGCCCGAGTTCCGCGTCGACCACCCATTCATCTTCCTCATCCGCGACGGCGCCACCGGCACCATCCTGTTCCTTGGCCGGATCGTCGATCCCCGCTGAACGGCCGGCCGACGATCGCGCGGCCGGGCACGAACGCGCCGGCGGTCCCAAACGCTCAGGGTTCCGGCAGATTCAGGTTGCGGGAGTGAAACGCCAATGCGTCCCGAACGTGCGTGTCCCAATAGTCCCAGGTGTGGGCGCCGGGATGTTCGCGGTAGGCGTGGGGCACCGCCAACGTCTTTAGGTCGCGGTGGAAGGTCCGATTGAACTCGATCAGCGGATCCTCGGTGCCGCAGTCGATCAGGATCCGGGGCAGCCGTTGTCCGCGGCGGCGGGCGCGGCGGACCAGGGCGAGCAGGTCGTGCCGGCTTCCCAGCACTTTTCGGCCGAAGATGCGCTGCAATTCACGGAAGAAGGCGACCGGATGCTTGCGCAGGACCGGATCCCGCCGTGCTTCCCGGGCGCTGAGGTCAAGGTTGTAGCGAATGAGCGCCCCGGAATGGCTGTTGACGGAACAGAAGCGCTGCGGATATCCCAACGCCACCCGCAGCGCACCGTATCCGCCCATGGACAGCCCGCCGATCGCCCGCGCGGAGCGCACCGGCCGGGCGGGAAAGTTGCGCTCCACGAACGACGGGATCTCCTCCCCGAAGTGCCGCGCAAAGGCCGGCCCGCGGTCGTTGTCCGTGTAGAACCCGCGATAGCCGTCCGGCATGACCACGATCAGGGGCTTCTCGTAGACGTAATCCTCGAGACGGGAACGGCGCATCCAGACGGTCGAATCGCCGCCCAGGCCATGGAGGAGATACCAGGTCGCATACGGCGGCCGGCCGGCCGTCGGCAGGAACACCTGCAGCGTGGTGTGCTTCTGCAGAATCTCGCTTCGCCAGTGAACCTCGGCCCAGGCCATGATGGCGGGAAGTATCGAAGGCCGGACGCCAGGGATCAAGATTCGACGCTCTCCGGGGCCGCTCCCGCAAGCATCGACCGCCTCCGGTCACCTTCCACCTGATCGCCCGGCTACTCCACCCTCAGAATGCAGCCGCGCAGGTACTCGCTCTCCGGCATCGTCACCAGCACCGGATGGTCAGGCGGCTGATGGCAGAACTCGAGGATCTCCACCCGCCGCTTTGCGTCCGCCGCCGCGTCCGCCAGCATCGCGCGAAAGTCGGCGTCCTGCACATGGTGCGAACAACTGTAGGTCGCGAGCACGCCGCCCGGCGACAGGCACCGCATCGCGCGGAGGTTGATTTCCTTGTAACCCCGCATCGCGCCCGCCAGCGCCCCGCGGGATTTGGCGAAGGGAGGCGGATCGAGGACGATGAGATCCCAGGTTTCATCCCTCCGGGTCGTGAAGTGGTCAAACACGTTGGCCACCGCAAACTCGACGGCCAGGCCGTTGCGCTCGGCGTTGCGCCGCGCCTGCGCGATCGCGCTCCCGGCACTGTCGAGTCCGCACACCCGGGCGGCGCCAGCCTGGGCCCCATGCAGGGCGAAGGCGCCCTGGTTGCAGAAGGCGTCGAGCAGGCGACGGCCCGCCGCGTACCGCGCCACCGCCCGGTGCTGCGGGCGCTGGTCCAGGTAGAAGCCGGTTTTCTGCCCCTGCTGCAGATCGAGCCAGTAGTCGAGGCCGTCGATACGCATCCACCGGGGCTCCCAGGGCCGGCCCGAGCGCGTTGCGACCTCCAGCGGCAGGCCTTCGAGGCGCCGAATCGGCGCGTCGTTGCGCAGGATGGCTTCGGTTGCGCCGGTCAAGCCGGCCAGAAGATCACAGATCGCGGCGGCATGCCGCTCCATCGCCAGCGTCTGGATCTGGACCACCAGGGTGTCGCCGAATTGATCCGCCACGACGCCCGGCAGATCATCCGATTCGGACCACACCAGGCGCCGGAATGCCGGGCCGGCCTTTCCCGGCTCCCGCCGGCCCACCGCCCGCGTCAACGCGTCGCGCAGGTACGCCTCATCCAGGGCCACCCGGGCCCGACTCAAGCGCCGCCAGACGATCTGCGACCGGCTGTTGTAGATGCCCGAGCCGAGAAAGCGACCGCGGACGTCGCGGCATTCGACCACCTCGCCGTCCAGGGTGGCCGGCAACAGCGTCTCGACCTCGTTGCCAAACACCCAGGGATGTCCGTGCAGCACGCGCGCCGATTGGTTCGACTTGAGACGCAGGGAGGCCGGCATGCCGTCCATCATCGCCACCCCCTGCGGGCGGAGAAGCCAATTCTGCGGCGGCCGCGAACCGGGCTCAATCCGTTGTGACACCCGATCCGGCGGAAATCAAATCCCCGCTCCGAAATCCGATACCGCCGGCTCAAACCCGGGCAGGAGGCCAAAGTGAAAGCCGGCCTCGTCTTCGTACCCGGCCGGAGCGAGCACCATCCAGTGCAGGAACGTCCCGCACCCCACCAGCACGAGCTCGATCAACGCCTTGGACAGATGTACCACCATTATCACCCGGTATTTAGGTTGGATCTTATCGGGGATCGGCCGCACCTGCTAGGCGAATCTTGGCCAAGGGACCGCATTTCTTGCGGCGCCGCGCGCACCGCCCTCCTGGCCGCAGCGCAGCACCCCGGTGACAAAAAAGCTTTCCCTCCGGAGCCAAGCCCTTTTCCGTTGTCCCTTTTCCGTGCCTCCCACCGACGAAATCGCCCGCCGCCGCACCTTCGCGATCATCTCCCATCCCGACGCCGGCAAGACCACGCTGACCGAGAAGTTCCTTCTCTACGGCAACGCGGTGCACCTCGCCGGGGCGGTCAAGGACCGCAAGAACCAGCGCGCCACGCGGTCCGATTGGATGGAGCTCGAACGCCAGCGCGGCATCTCGATCTCGTCGACCGTCCTGCAGTTCGAGTACGCCGGTTTCGCCGTCAACCTCCTCGACACGCCCGGCCACAAGGATTTCTCGGCGGACACCTACCGCGTCCTGACCGCGGTCGACGCGGCCGTCATGGTCATCGACGCGGCCAAGGGCATCGAGGCCCAGACGCGGAAGCTCTTCGAGATCTGCCGGCGCCGGGGCGTGCCGATCTTCACGTTCATGAACAAATGCGACCGGCCCATCCGCAACCCGATCGAGTTGCTGGACGAGCTGGAGCAGGTCCTCGGCCTGCCGGCCTGCGCCGTCACCTGGCCGCTCGGCAACGGTCCCTCGTTCCGCGGCGTGTTCGACCGCCTCCGCCACGAGGTTCATCTCTTCGAGCGCGTTCCGGGCGGCGCCTACCGCGCCCCCGAGCAGGTGGCCGGGCTGGACGATCCCGCCGTCAGGAACCGCCTGGATGAGCCGGCCCACGCGGAGGTGGCGGAGCAGCTGGCGATGCTTGCCGGCGCCGGCCATCCGTATGACCTTGCCGCCGTTCGCGCCGGTCGCCAGACCCCCGTCTACTTCGGAAGCGCCGTGAACAATTTCGGCGTGCAGCTGCTCCTCGACGGCTTCCTCCGCGACTCGATTCCTCCCTCCCCCCGGCGCGGCGTCGCCCAGGCATTTGCCGACGAGGCCGAGCCGGCCGAGGCGCCCGACGCGCTGGCGGACGACGACGGACGCGGCCACAACGGCCGGCATCCGGTCCCAATCACGCACGGATTGTTTTCCGGATTCATCTTCAAGATTCAGGCCAACATGGATCCGAAGCACCGCGACCGCATCGCGTTTCTCCGCGTCTGCTCGGGGCGCTTCGAGCGCGACATGGTCGTGACCCACGTCCAATCCGGACGCCGGGTCCGTCTCTCATCCTCGCACAAGCTGTTCGGCCGCGAACGGGAGACCGTCGACCTGGCCTGGCCGGGCGACATCGTGGGGCTGGTGGGCCACGACGCCTTTGGCGTCGGTGACACGCTCACCGCCGACCCGGCCATCTGTTACCACGAGATTCCCCGCTTTCCGCCCGAGGTCTTTGCGTTCCTCAGCAACCCGAACCCCTCCGACGCGAAGAAATACCGCGCCGGCGTCGAACAGCTCCTCCACGAGCAAGTCGTCCAGTCGTTCGACCTGCGGCCGGCGCGGCCCGGCGTGACCCTGCTCGCCGCCGTCGGGCCGCTCCAGTTCGAAGTCGTGCAGTATCGACTCCAGAGCGAATACGGAGCCGAGTCGCGCCTGGAGACGGCGCCCTGGCAGCACCTCCG
>JBJKRV010000333.1:0-4132 GCA_046704465.1 Opitutaceae bacterium
CACGGCCTTGGAAAGGTCGGGCGGGGCCTTCGCTTTTCGGGCCACCGGGTTTCCGTCCTTGTCGAGTTTGGGCGCGCGCGGGGGAAACTCCCAGGCCACCCGGCCGTCCTGCCGGCGAAGATAGGCGTCAAACGGGCGCCCCTTCTTGGAAATGAACCCGCGAATCAGGTCGGTCTTGCCCTCGGCGACCAGCTTGACCGCCTGCTCGGGCGGCAGAGGCAGGCGGCACATGATGCGTCCGACCCGGAACGTCTGCTTCCAGTCGTCGCCCGACCGCTCGCGCAGCACATAATTGTTGCCGGCTTCGCACAGCTCGGCGCCGGTCGCGGGATCGGTCCAGAACGGCGTCAGCGTGGCGAGATCGGCCTTGTCGCCGAAGTCCAGTTCCGTCTTCCACTTGCCGGTCTCCTCGTCCTTCACGAGGCGCAGGGAGGCTGCAAAGCGGTTGTGGGTCTTGGCCGACACGAAGCCGTCGAGCGGCCCGAGCGTGCCGCGCGTCACCAGTTCGCGCACCTCCGCCTCCTCCAGTTTCCGGCCCGAGATGATCTTGTAGACGATGAATTCGCCGTCCTGCGACTTGTAGCCGCGCAGCATCTCGCGCAGCGGTTTGCCGTCGGTCGGCGACGGGATGTCGGTGAGACGCGCCGCCGACTCGTCCTCCTCGAAGTTCTTCACCCGGCCGACCAGGTCCTTGGTGGCGGCGACGATCTCGCGCATGAACTCCTCGCGCGAGAACCGGCCGTGCTCGATCTGCCGGAGCTTGTACTCCCATTCGCCGGTCATGTCGGGCTTCGTCAGCCCGTCGGCGTGGAGGGCGGAGAGGAACTGCAGCAGCGCCTCGGCCTTGGGAGTGGGCACCAGTTCGCGCTGCTGGCGCTCGAGATATTTCTGGTGGATGAGGCCGTCGATGGTGTCGGCCCGGGTGGCGGGGGTGCCCAGCCCGCGCTCCTTCATGGCCTCCGCGAGTTCCTCGTCGTCGACCAGGCGGCCCGCCCCCTCCATCGCCGAGAGCAGCGTGGCCTCGGTGTAGCGGGGCGGGGGTTTGGTCGATTCGGCGTGCAGTTCCGCCGCGGCCACCGTGGCGCGCGGCGGCTGTCCGTCGGCGGGATCCAGCGCCGGCAGCGCTTTCGCTTCGGGAGCGTCGTCCACCACGGTCCGGCCGTAGACGGCGAGCCAGCCGGGGACCCGCAACACCTTCCCCTCGGTCTTGAAATCGTGACCGGCCACGGTGCTGATGCGCGTCGTGACGTCGAACTCCGCGGCCGGATAGAAGGCGGCGACGAACCGGCGCGCGATCATGTCGAAGATCTTCGCCTCCATGTCCTCGAGGTGCTTGGCCTCGTGGGTCGTCGGAATGATGGCGAAGTGGTCGGAGACCTGGGCGTTGTTGAAGATGCGCCGGTTGGGCCGCACCCAGTCCTCCTGCAGCACCTTCTGGGCATGCGGCGCCAGGGGGCCGTGCAGATTGGCCAGGGTCTGCTTGACGGTCGGAAGGTAGTCCTCGGGCAGGGCGCGCGAGTCGGTGCGCGGGTAGGTGATCATCTTGTGCCGCTCGTACAGCGCCTGGGCGATCTGGAGCGTGCGCCGGGCCGGCAGGCCGAAGCGGTTGTTGGCCTCCCGCTGCAGCGTCGTGAGGTCGTAGAGGCGGGGTGCGATCTGGGACGAGGACTTCCGCTCCTCGCTGACCGCGGCCGGCGGGCGGCCTTGGCAGGCGGCCAGGACGGCTTCCGCCTCGGCCCGCTGCCAGATCCGGTCGATCCGGTCCTGGTCGTCGTTCTCCGCCTTGCGGAAGTTGGGCCGCTGGTAGACGCCTTCGTACGTCCCCCGGGTAATCCCGAAGGTGGCCGTTATCCGCCAGTAATCGCGCGGCTGGAAGTTCCGGATCTCGAGCTCGCGCGCAAAGAGGATCGCCAGGGTGGGGGTTTGCACCCGGCCGACCGAGGCGACGTTGCCCGCCCGCGACCCGAACATGCGCTTGGTGAGCGCCCGCGTGCCGTTGATGCCGATCAGCCAGTCGCTCTCGCTCCGGCACCGGGCCGCCTCGGACAGCGGCACCATTTCCTGGCCGTCCCGCAGGGCGCGGAAGGCGGCGCGGATTCCCTCCATCGTCATCGTCTGCATCCAGGCCCGCTTCACCGGCAGGCGGCACTTGGTGAGCTGGTAGATGTAGGTGAAGATCAGCTCGCCTTCGCGCCCGGCGTCGCAGGCGTTGATCACCTGGTCGACGTCCTTGCGCGCCAGGAGTTTTTTCAGGTGGCTGAACCGTTCCTTGCTCGAGGCAATCGGCTTGAGGCCGAAGGTCTTCGGGATGATCGGCAGGGTCTCGAGCCGCCAGAACCCGTACCGCTTCTTGTCGATGTCCTCGGGCATCTCCAGTTCGACCAGGTGCCCCACCGCCGAGGAGATCACGTACTCGTCGTTCTCGAAATGGTCGCCCTTCTTCGCGACATGGCCGAGCGCCCGCGCCAGATCCTGGGCGACCGACGGCTTTTCCGCGATGATAAGCGACTTCATGGGCGGCAAGCCGTTAGCGACCGGCGCGCCGATTTCAAGTCCTTGTTTTAAGAATCGTTTGCTTTCGAGCCGCGCGCGCGGGCGCGCGCGCGAGGGCCGGCCCCGTTTTCACCCGTTTTTCGCCCGTTGCATCCGGCTGGCAATTGCTTCTTGATCGCCGGCCCGTGGCCGTCACCGCCGGCGGCCGTGGTCCTCAATCACCCTGTCATCGCCGATGCGAACGCTGCGCCAACTCTTCGAAAACAACCAAGCTTGGGCTTCCGGGATCGTCCGGAAGGATCCTGAATTCTTCTCCACGCTGTCCCGCCAGCAGACACCGGCCTACCTCTGGATCGGCTGCTCGGACAGCCGGGTGCCCGCGAACCAGATCGTCGGCCTGTTGCCGGGCGAGCTGTTCGTCCACCGGAACATTGCCAACCTCGTGGTGCACACCGACCTCAACTGCCTTTCCGTGATGCAGTTCGCGGTGGAAATCCTCAAGGTCCGGCACGTCATCGTCTGCGGGCACCATGGGTGCAGCGGCGTGGGCGCGGCGCTGCGGGGCGACCGGATCGGACTCAGCGACAACTGGCTGCGCCACGTGCAGGACGTGCGGCAGAAGCACGAGGGGTTGCTGGCGGGCCGCGGCCTGCCGGAGGCGGCGGACCGCCTGTGCGAGCTGAACGTCATCGAGCAGGTCGCGAACGTCTGCGCGACGACGATCGTGCGCGACGCCTGGGCGCGGGGCCAGGAGCTTTCGGTCCACGGTTGGGTTTACGGGCTCAAGGACGGCTTGCTCCACGATCTGAATCTCACGGTGACCGGGGCGGCGGAGGTGCCGGCGATGTATGCCGCCGCCCTCCAGGCGTTCGCGTGACGCATTCCCCGGCCTCGGGCGGCGGGCGCGGTCGCCCCGCCGGAGGCGGGGTCACCGCGGTCCGCACCAGTACACCCGGATATAGCGGATGAGTTTCTCCCGGTGGGCGTCGCGGTAGGCCGCATAATCCCTGGCGACCTCCGGCGCGGGATGGTCGAGGAGAATGAAGGCCTCGATCAGGCCGTCGCGGTCGATTTGGCGCAACCGGTCCAGCGCCGGCTGGTATTTCGCGGTCTCGGCGGCGGGCAGGCCGTCCGCTTTTGCCGCCGCCAGTTCCGCCGCCACCTGAAGCATGGTGTGCAACCCGGCCGCCTCCTCGGGCAGCGAGGCCCGCGGCGTCTTTTCCTGCGGATAGAGCCGGGCGAAATCTTCCTCGCGAAACTTGGCGCAGGCGAGCGCGTAGGCCAGATCGAGCGCGCCGGCATATTTCCCCCGGTCCGACGCCAGCTGGATTTCCGTCTTGCCGGCTTTCGTGACGACGATGGCTTCCGCCAGCGGCAGGAGATTCTGGTGCAACGGGAGGCCGACCCGGCGGGCGAATTGTTCAAAGCGCACCCGGGTGACCCGGTTGTAGGGCTCGGCGACGACCGCGTCGATGTACTGGGTGGTGGCGGCGTCGAACTTCCGCTGCCGTTCGAGGGCGTCGGCCCAGTAGCGGTGCGCCGTCTCCCGGTCGGGATCGATCTTCACGGCCCGGGCAAACCACTCGTCCGCCCGCCCGTAATCCTTCATGGCGAAATACGCGTCGCCGCAGAGGAGCGC
>JBJKRV010000334.1:0-7716 GCA_046704465.1 Opitutaceae bacterium
GCCCCGGCCCGCCGCGTCGAAGAGGAGCACCGGCCCGTCGTCGACCGGGGGCGGTGACTCGAGCGCGGGGACCGCGAGCGTCCGGAAGGGGGACCGTTTCGCGGGCACGAGGAGGCCGGTGGAATCCCGGGTCGTGCCGCCGCTGACGACGGCGTCGCCCGTGCCGTCGACGTCGCCGACGGCCAACGCCGGCCCGCGGCGGTTGAAACGCGTCGGCAGCAGGCGCTGGTCGAGCAGTTCGTCATAGGTGTCCTCGTGCGAGCGCCATTTCAGGCCGGCCGACGCACCGCACTCGGCGAACCGGGCCGGCGCCGGGGAGGCCGGCTGCGCGGCCGGCGGGGGCCCCGGGCGGTCCGGCTCGGTGATGACAAAACGCTGGTCCGCCGGCAGGTCGGCAAAGGTCTGCACCTCGCCGCTCGGCCAGAAGACCGTGAGGCGCTCGATGCGGTCCTCGTGGCCCAACCCGAAATGCATGACGGGCTCGCTGCTCGACATGTACCCCTGGGCCGACGTAAGGACGCGGACCTGGACGCCGGAGGCGCTTTTCAGCAGCACGCGTGCGCCGAGCCCGAAGCGATTGGAACGGGTGCCGCGCAGCGCGACGATGATGCGATGCCCGGTGTCGCAGGTGTTGCGCAGCACCGTCACGCCTCCCTGGTAGTTGCTGTAGACGATGTCGAGGTTGCCGTCCCCGCTGAGATCGCCCGTGGCGGCGCCGAAGCTGACCGTTCTCTGGTCGAGGCCCCAGGCCGCCGACACGTTCTGGAAACGCAGGTCGCCCCGGTTGCGGAAGGCGAGGTTCCTCTCGGCGAACACGGGACTCGAACGCATGAGCATGATCTGCTCGGCGCCGCCCGGGGCGGACATCCGTTGCGCGAGCAGGTCGGCGTTGTTGGCCTCGCGGACCATGCCGTTGGACACGAACAGGTCGAGCCGGCCGTCGTTGTCGAGGTCGGCCCAGAGAGGCGACCAGGTCCAGTCCGTGGCCGCCAGGCCGGTGAGGAAGGCGGCTTCGAGGCAGTGGCCGGTGCCGGTGTTGAGGAAGACGGCGTTGCGGGGGTACTGGATGACCGTTTGCGAACCGTCCGCCGGATCGAGCTGGTGCGCGCGTTCCTCGGCCATCGAGCGCTGGTCCTCGACATGGGTGGTGGTGGCCATGTCGGCGGCGATGAAATCGACCCGCCCGTCGTTGTTGATGTCGCCCGCGTCCGACCCCATGGAGGAGTAGGGCACGTGCGGCAGGACCCGGCTGATCACATTGGTGAAGGTGCCGTTGCGGTTGTTGTGGTAGAGGGCGTCCGGCTCGTCGAAATCGTTCGCCACATAAAGGTCGGGCCACCCGTCGTTGTCATAATCCCACCAGGTCGCGGAGTTGCCGTGCGTCCGCGCCCCGGAGATGCCGGCCTGGCGCGTGACGTCGGTGAATGTGTCGTTGCCGTTGTTGTGAAAGAGATAATCGGGCCGCCCTCCGGGGTGGTCGACGCTGTCGAGGAGGCTGGTTTGGATGTAGACATCCAGCCACCCGTCGCGGTCGTAATCGCAAAAGGAGGCCATGACGGACGCATCCTTGACGTCGAGGCCGTAGCGGTGGGCCTCCTCCTTGAAGGTGCCGTTGCCCTGGTTGATGTAGAGCAGATTGGGCGCGTTGAAGCGGCAGACGTAGAGGTCGAGCCGTCCGTCGTTGTTCACGTCGACAAAGCAGGCGCCCTCATTCCAGATCTTTGCCGCCGCGCCTTGATTGCCCAGTCCGGCCTGCGCGGTGACGTCCTCGAACTGGTAGTGGCCGAGATTGCGGTAGAGGTGGCATTGCCCGGTTTTGCTGACGACGAAGATATCCGGCCGGCCGTCGCCGTCGTAGTCGCCGATCGCAATGCCGGTGCCGACGGCGCCGTTCATGAAATCCTCGTAGCGGTCGCCCCACATCCGGGGATCGTCGAACCGGTCCTGCATCCGGATGCCGGTCCGGTTCGGGCCGAGCGCGACGAACATGGTCTTGGCTTGCACCGCCCGCGGCGCGAGCGGGAAGGCCTGAAGGCCGGGCGCCAATTGCTCCGCCCGGAGCGGCGCGAGAAGTCCCAGCAGGACGGCCAGCGACCCGATTTTCCACCCGCAGCGGCGGTGGATCTTCGGCCGCGAAGGGGCACCAGGGCCGCAAGGTAGATTGGGTCGATTTTTGCGCATTCTGCGCTGATGCCTCATCGTCTGGTCGCACGCCACGACGAATTCCAGGTCGCAGCGCCTCCTCCGATTCGCCCCGGCGCGTTGGGGACAATGCGCCCCACCTTTGGTTGCGGCCATCACGGGGCGGACGCGATTTTTGCTTCCGGAGTCACCACCACCGGGCCCACCCAGCGCGTGTCGTATTCGCGCTGCCAGCGGTCGTCGATGGTCGCGGGCCGCGGCTGGCGGCCGTACGCCTGGTCGTCCATGCCCTGAAACGGCAGCGGCCGGACCGCCCAGCCATCGCGCACATGAAAATCGGCGTCCTTGTCCCAGCCGACCACGTAAAGGAAAAAGTCGCGCACATCGCCCGGCTCTACCGGTGGGAGCCGGCGGGCGTCGAAGGAGAGCGCCAGTTCGTCTCCGCCGTTCATGAGGACAAGCCGGTTGTCCCGCGCGTCCACCAGCGGCCCCACGGGGCCGTAGCGCGTGCACCAGCCGGATGGGGTCCGGTCCCAGGGAGGCGTGGAAAAGACGCGGTCGTACACCGGGGTGAGCGGCAACGACGGCGGCAGATCGGCGAAACGGCTGTAACCCCGCCAGCGCAGATCGGCGCGGTCCGGCGTCAGCGAGATTTCCCGGTCGCCAGGCGCGTCCACGCGCTCGGCGATCCGGGCGCAGTCCCAGTAGATCTCGTAGGCGGTGGTGAGCCGCAGGCGGCGCGCCCCGGCGGGCAGCTTGTGCGCGAGGTCGACGAGGATGGTCTTGGTCTTGCCGGACGGCGCGCCCACGTCCACGTCGACCTTGCGCCAGGAGCCGTCCGGCAACTGCGCCTCGAGGGTGGGAAAGGGGAAGGGCACCGTCGGGTCGATCGAGGCGGCGATGTTGGCCATGCCGCCGCCAAAGTGGAGCCAGCCGGTGAGGACGAGCACGAGCGGCCGGTCGACGGGCAACGGGCCGAAGTCCATGGTGACCGACCAGGGTTGGGCGAGCCCGCGGAGCTGCGGGCGGCGCAGTTGCACCGGCCCCACCATGCGATCGTCGACCGCGGCCAGGTCGGCGGTGACGTCCCGGCCGTCGCTGCGCGTGGCCTTCCGAATCCGGGCGACCGTCCGCAGGGTCCAGAGCGCGGGCGCCGGGAAGGGCGGGCCGGGCAGCAGCTTGTTGGTCGGCAGGACCCGGGTGCCTTGGGGATGGTCCACCGCGACGAGCCGGGCCTCGTCGAGGTAGAGGATTTCGCGCAATTCGTCGGTAATGCGAAGTCGGTAGACGCCGTCGCGGGCGGGGAACTCCCGGTCACCTCCGAGCACGAGATATTCCCTCGGATCGGCGGCCACGAGCTTGGTGTGGCTTTGCGGCAGGCCCAGGGGCGCGGAACCGAGGATGTCCGACACGAACCGGTAGTGCCGGCCATTCCAGGCATACAGATAGGGGCAGGAGCCGCTGGGCACCGACGGTTCCTTCACGACCTGCGGCGCGGCGGTGACGGGCACGTCGACCAGCGACGTGGCCAGGTCGAACCAGTGGATCTTGATCGCGTCGATCTTGGTGTACCGGCCCACGCCGATTTCCAGGGGCAGCCGGCGGACCGTGCGGCGCGTGTGCCAGTCTCCGGCGACCAGGTCGACGCGAACACCCAGGGCGCTGGCGTTGGAGCGCGTGCCGACCAGACGGAGCTTGAGCTGATGGTTGGCGTTGCCGCCGTCATTGCGCCAGAACTGCAGACCTTGCGTCGTGGCCACGATCAAGTCGGTGTCGCCGTCGTGATCGAAGTCGGCCGCCGCGAGGCCGGTGACGCCCGAAATCCGGTTGAGCCCGAGAGCGGCGGTGACGTCGAGGAAGCCGCGGTGTCCGCGGTTGCGCCAGACGCGCAGGCCCTGCGGACCCCAGGCGATGAGATCGAGCCAGCCGTCGTTGTCGTAGTCGACGGGAAGGATGCCGGTGGGCGTCAGGCCGCGCAGCGGCAGGTGAAAACGCTCCTTTTCGCCGTTGAAGACGATCGTGAGGTCGCGGCCGGTGACGATCGCGGAGTCGGGACTCAGGTCGTTGTTGAAGTCGCCCAGTGCACCGATCCAGCCGTCCGGCCAGCCGGCGGTGGTGCGGGCGAGGGTGAAGGCGCCGGCCCGTTGCTTGGCGTAGAACTGCGGCGGAGCACCGGTGCGATTGATGAATACGCCCGGCACGTCGTCATTGTTCCAATCGGCCAGGCGGACGCCGGTCACACCGGCCAGATTTCCCGGCAGGCCGGTGTCCGGCCGCGGACCGTAGAACGAGAGGCGGCCGAGGTTCCGGTACACGGCGACGCCGTTGCCGTCGGGCGGAACCGTCAACAGGTCCAGGTTGCCGGTGAAGTCGAGGTCCGCCAGCAGCCCGGTGCGGGCGCGGAGCCTCCCCAGGCCGGTGGCCCGGGTGGCATCCCGGACGACGCCATGGGCGTAGAATTTGAATACCCGCGAATCCTGCTCCCCGAGCACGACGACGTCCTCGTGGCCGGCGTCGTCCAGGTCGCCCACCAGGCTTATGGCATAGGTGGCGCCCGGCTGGGCCGCCAGCGGCCGGCCCAGCGGCCGGAAGTGCCCGCCGCGGTTGTCGAGCAGGCGGAATCCCTTGCCGACCTCCATGACGAACAGGCTGTCGCGCCCGTCGTGATCGTAGTCGATGACGGCGAGCGGGCCCCGGTAGTCGCGCGCGGCGGATCCGAACGCGGCGGCGGTGGCGTCGGTGAAATGGACCGGCACGCCGCGGCGGGCCGGCTGGGCCAGGACAAACGGGGCGAGCGGCTGTGTGTACTGGCAGCTTTCGAGGGACAACTGAGTGGCGTGATGGAGGGCCTGGGCGGCGATCCGGGTCTGCACCTGCATCTCGCGCGCCGCTTCGGCGTCCCGTCCGACCCGGTAATACAGGCGGCCGAGTCGATAGTGCGCCGATGGATGACCCGGGTCGAAGCGGACGACCAGTTCGAAATCGTGGATGGCGGCGGCCAGATGCCCCAGGCGCTCCTGGGCCAGCCCGAGTTGGTAATCGAGGGCCGTCACCTTGGGGTTGATCTTTTGGGATTGTTGCAGGGCCTGGACGGCCGCCGTCGGCTGATTCTCATCCAGGTAGGCGCAACCCATGAGGTAGAGGGCCGCGGCGCTGTTGTGATCGAGGGCAAGGACCTGCCGGCAGACCTCGACCACCCGGGGATAGTCGCCGGCGACCCGATAGGTGTTGGCGAGATTCAGGCGGACGTCGGTGCTCTCGGGGGAAAGCCGGAGGGCGGCGGTGTAGGCGGAAGCGGCGTGGACCGTGTCGCCTTTTTCGAGGAAGCCGTTGCCACGGTTGACGAGGCGCGTGAACCGGTCTCCCGTCGAGTGGCGGGGCAGGAGCAGGAGCGCGCCAGTGGCGGCGAGCACCGCGGCGACGGCCAACCAGAACAACCCCTTTCGCATGGGTGGATCTCAGTCGGAGGTTCGCGGCTCAACGATCGTCGTCAACCGGTCGATGGCGACGTCGCGGACGGTCTGGCGCGTGCCGCTGGGCCACAGGATTTGCACCGGGCCGGGCCGGGTGGAATCACCCAGGCCGATGGTCACGGGCAATTCGGATTGGGAGAGGTACCCGTGGGTCGGCATCACTTCCCGGGCGATCGTCTGGCCGTGCAGGTGGATCTGGACCCACGCGCCGATGGCATCGCGGTTGCTGCGGGTGCCGACGAGTTTCAAGCGGAGATAATGATGGTGCAGATCCTCGTCGTTGCGGAGGAGCAGGGGCCGCCCGTTGATCTGGGTCAGGACGACGTCGAGATCGCCGTCGCCGTCGATGTCCGCATAGGCGCAGCCACGGCCGACGATCGGCTGGTAGAGATCGGGGCCGCACTTGCTTTCCGGCACGGCCGCGAAACACGGGCCGTCCTGGTTGCCGGTATTCCAGAAGAGCTGCGCCGGCTGGCGGTACGTCTCGCCCTGCTGGATCTCGCCGATCTCCGGGTCCAGGTGGCCGTCGACGGTGAGCGCGTCCAGGCGGCCGTCGAGGTCGTAATCGAAGAACATCACGCCGAACTTGAGCAGGCGCAGGCCCGGCGGTCCGATGCCCTCGGGGATGGTCTCGTCGGCGAAGTCGAGCCCCCCGCCCTGGGAGACGTAGAGGGCGCTCAATTCCGTGGAGAAGTTGCCGATGAGTATGCCCAGCGAACGGTTGTTGCGGTAGTGGGCCACGTCGATGCCCATGCCGGCCCGCGCCATGCCGTAGCGGTCGAAGCCCACGCCGCTCGTCGCGCCGATCTCCTTGAAGGTGCCGTTGTGCTGGTTGTGGAAGAGGAAGTTCTGCACGCCGTCGTTGGACACCAGGAGGTCCATCCAGCCGTCGCCGTCGATATCGATGGGGACCACCCCCAGGGCCTTGCCCTCGGGCACGCCGGTGTCGGGGTTGCGAATCTGGATGCCGGCCTGCTTGGACACGTCCTTGAACCGGCCGTGGCCCATGTTCTCATAGAGGTAACAGTAGGTGCCCTGGAAATGCTTGGGCCGGGCGTAGGTGCGGCCGATGCCGGTCAGGCGGGCGCCGACCTCCATGTCGATCTGTTTCGACCACTTGATGTAATTGCACACGAAGAGGTCGAGCCGGCCGTCGTTGTTGTAGTCGAACCAACACGCGCTCGTGCTCCAGTCGTGGCCCGAACCGCCGACGCCGGCCTCGGCGGTGACGTCCTTGAAATGTCCGTTCCCTTCGTTGTGGAACAGATGGTTGCCGTCGACCCCGGTGATGAACACGTCGGGCCGCCCGTCGTTGTCGTAGTCGCCGATGGCGACGCCCATGCCGTAAAAGCTCACGTCGAGCCCCGATCCGGCCGTCACGTTGGTGAAGTGACCGTTCCCATCGTTGTGGTAAAGGGCCATCGTCGGCCGCGCCGCGCCCTTGGGGCGGTGGCCGGGCCAGTAGTCGGAATTGACGAACAGCAGGTCGGGCCGGCCGTCGCCGTCATAATCGAAGAACGCCACGCCTCCGCCCATGGTCTCGGGGAGCAGCTTGTCGCCGTAGGCACCGTTGACGTGGCGGAAGTCGATGCCGGCCGCTTTGGTGATGTCGGTGAAGCGAACGGTGGGGATCTGGGCCGTCGAGGCCGCCGCCATCTTGGGAGCGGGGATCGGCGTGAGCTTTTCCACCGGCTTCGTCGGCTTCGGCTTGAGCGCGAAGAAGACGCCCGCCCCGATGATTGCCAGGATGGCCGCCGTGCCCAGGGACCACTTCAGGGCGCGGCTGATGATGGTGTCGTCGGCATGGGCGAGTTCCTCGGGTACATGGGGCGGGGTGCTCATGGAGTGACGCAGAATACGGCTCCTCCGGGGCGTTGCAAGGAATAGATGACGATGGCGTGGGCCGCATGATTGGCCGCCGCGCTGTTCCGGCGCGCGATCGCGATGGCGCGGTCCGCGGCGTTGTCGTCCATCCGGTACACCTGGTAGAGGCCCCGGTGCTCGGCCGCCCGCTTGGGTTCGCCGAGTTGATCGTAGATCATGGCGAGATTGTAGTGGGCGGTGACGTTCTCCGAGTCGATCTCGAGAACGGCGTTGAACT
>JBJKRV010000335.1:0-7306 GCA_046704465.1 Opitutaceae bacterium
CCCCCCCCCCCCCCCCCCCCCCCCCCCCCCCCCCCCCCCCCCCCCCCCCCCCCCCCCCCCCCCCCCCCCCCCCCCCCCCCCCCCCCCCCCCCCCCCCCCCCCCCCCCCCCCCCCCCCCCCCCCCGCCGAACATCTTGGCCAAAGTTGGTCCTCGAAGCAATGGGTTACTCCCATGCCGTCCGGGCGGCCAGCAAATAGGACGATCGCCGTCAGGACCCCAAGCGGCCGGGCCATCCCTCCCCGATCGGGCTGGTCCTACCCACCGCTTCGGCGGAGCCGGCCTGCCCGCTATCACGCGGCCGGATCTGCCAATCGACCGACCGCCGGACCGCCTACCACCCGCCGGAAGGCGAACCGCCCGACCGGCGGAACCGGCCGAAAAATCCCGAACGCGAACTGGGCCGATGGCGGGCGAGCCATTTGGTGGCCGCCTCGCGGTTGGCAGCGACGGATTCGCCGTTAAAAAGCGATGTCGTCGGCAAGGACCCGGCCGAAATTTCGGACAACAGTCCGGCGCTGTCATTCAGCATCTGCTGGTCCAGTTGATAGGGAATGTCGGTCACCAACGGAACCGCGCCGGGGAGCGCGCGCAGCGCAAAGAAATCGGCCGGCGCGGGCTCGCCCACAATCAGGTCCACCCAAGTCCGGTCCATCGGCAGCAGGCCGAGGATCGGAACGGACGGATCAATCTGGGTGGCGCAGAATGAAATCCATGCATTCAGCGACTCCGCCGGCCGGGCGCCCGGAATCTGCGGGAGCCGCAGGCTGCGCGAGGCGGCGTGAGCCTCGTTCTGACACCACTCGGCGGAGCCGGGCGCAAACGGAGCGCATTGGGCGGCGAGATGATGCAGCACGCGTTTCAGGGCGGTCGGCTCGCGGCGGCAGTAGTCCGACCACGCCGCCACCCCAAGCGGAGATTCGACCGACCCGGCAGCCCCGCGACCGGGCGCGCGGTTGCGAAGCGTCTCCTGGGCGTGGTTGAGCACCGCGATCACCGTGCCCGCCGACGTGGTCTCACGGCATTTGGCCGCGGCGGCGTCGAGCGCCGGCAGAACCTCCTCGGCGATCCATGAAAATGGCTGATCCACGCATTGCACCACCGCCACCATCGGGTATAGCGCCCGACCCTTGCCGTCCTTGGACGACCACATCAGGCCGGTGATGCTCTCGCCCGGCCGACGCCAGTGGACCACATGATCGAAACCCGGCGCCACCTTGTCCGCCCCGGCCTTCTCCCACGCCGCCGTCTCAATCTGGTGGGCAATGCCCGAGTAGAGAATTCGGCGCGCCTCGATGAGCGACGTCGTGACGAGCCCGAGATCATCCAGATGGTCGTTCCATCCCGGATGCTTGCCGAATCCGCCCAGGTACACGCGGGGCGCATCGGGCAGCCCAGCCCAATCCTCGTTGAGGAACAAGCGGGCAAAACCATTCATGAAAGTTGCGGAGAGGAATGGCATCGACCGGCTGCATGCCACTCCCGCCAGCGATTGCAGGCAAGGCTCATTAAGGTATTCGGCCTCAAGTTCATGGCCGTTTTACACCACATGGAGGTGGAAAGGCTCCGGGGTTCGCGCGTTCGTGCCCCTGGGGCGGAATTCACGGCGTGGTTGTCGGCCAGCGATCGAGCGGCGGCAGCGGCCGGTCGAAGACCACCACGGCCGCCAGTACCAGATCCTTCCCGCCTTCGCGCAAGCGGTTGAGCGTAACCCACTCCTTCCCCGCGGCGCGGCGCCCCGCGCCATGCTGGAGCAACCGGATGAGGCCCCAGGCGCCGCTCGGTGGGAGCACGGCGTCGGGTTTTGGCTGCGGGTCCGGCGTGGTGAAGAATTCGATCCGGGGCAGCGGCGCCGACACCGAAAGCTTCGCAATCTCCTCGTTCTGCGGCAGACCGCGCGTCCGGTAGGGCCGTCCCTCGATGCGCAGCGACGGGAACACCCATGAAAGCTGCGTGCTCGGTCCTGCTCCCGACCCGCCGACGAGATCGATCACGTTGGCCTGATCGCTGGCCCGGACCAGATAAAGTCGTGCTGACGCCGGGGAGCCGTCGGGACCGACCAGTTGGGCCGCAAAGGCTGCCATCGCGTCCGCCCTCGCAAAGCGGCTCTCAAGGTCGTGGCGTACCCCGGAGGGAAGCCCGGTGGCCTTGGCGTCCTCCCGCACCCTCTGCAACGCCGTCAGGGCGGGCGCGAGCTGGTCCGGGGCCAGAGCCGGACCCGAGCCCAGCGGATAGCCCAGTTTTCCGAACACCGACGTGTCGATCTCGTGCTCATAGGCGGCCACCGTTCCGGCGGTGCCCAGCACTGGAGCCGCCTCCAGCAGCGCGTGCATGGCCTTGCCAAAATCCATCCGCATCGACCCGTCGTACTTCGCGACGCGGTCCCGGAGGCCGGTGAGCGATGAGGCCTGCGAGCTCATCGTCTCGGCCAGGTGGCCCAGCAGCGGCGCACCCGGGGCGAACGCCGGTGCGACCAGGTGGATGGCGTCGCGATAGGCGTCGCATCGCACCGCATAGGCGGCGGCCCCGCCTTTCACCGGCTGCAGGGCCTGCGCATCGAGCACGCCCAACTGGGTCTGATCCGACGGCGGCAGCATCTGATCCATCAGCGTCGTGACTTGCGAATCGAGACCGATGAGGCGGCGCTGCACGTCGCGGTAGAGCATGAATTCGACGATCGACCCGGAGGTCGCGCGGGCGGCCGCGGCGGCCGCGGCCTGCTGCTTGCCCAGCACCGCGCGGATGCGCTGCGAGGCCCGGCCGGCCTCCGCCCGCAAACGCCCGCCGATCGCCCGGTAGGCGGAGTCGAGCGTCACGCCGCTGGTGACTCCGGTCTTCTTCCTGAGATTTTCCACCAGGGTATCCATCGCCGCCCGCCGCGGTTCGAGGTCGGCCCACGCCGCCAGGACGCCCTCCTTCCATTCCGGGCCGGAGCGCGGCTGGTTCACGGCATTGAGAAACGCCTTCTCCGCGACGAGGTAACGATCGACGGTCACGCGGCCTTCCTGAATGGTTTGAAAGGCATCTTTCTGCGCCGCCTGCGCGGCTTGCACCGACTTCTCCAGCAGGTTCCATCCCCGCAGCAACGGCTGGTTGTCCTGCAGGGTCTTGCCGGCGGAGAGCCACGCGCCCGGCCAAGTGCCGCGCCCGGCGCCGCCGCCGAAATAAGTCCACTCAAAGATCCGGTCCAGCTCCCCCATCACCGCCTGGCCGTTGGGCACCTGGGCCAGGGACGGCCCGAGCAGCGGGCCAAAGAAATCATCGGCGGGATACTCGCTGTTGTAGCCCGGCTGGCCCTTGAGATAGATCGCATCCTCCAGCTCGATCAGCGCCGCCAGGCGGTCGGAATCCGCCGGCGCCCAGCTCGTGGCATTGATCAGGTGGTCGCGATTGGCGGCCACCAGCGGTCCGATCACGCTCGCCTCGAACAGCGCGAGCTGGGCCCGCCGGCGGTTGGCATTGGCCCGCACGGCCAGCGATTCGATCGGCTTGAAGACCCAATTGATGTGCAGGTCGGTCTGGACGCGTTTTTGCAGGACATCGAGGTACTTGATGATCGGCCATTGCACGCCGCTCTCCAGCTTGACGACGTCGTTGCCGGTGTAGTCGAGCCCGCCGTTGACAATCGGCAGCCAGCGTCCGTCGGTCCAGTTCTCCGCGCGCGCCGCCGGCCCCCAGTAGATCAGCTCCTCGCCGATGCTCGACTGCAACGCCCGGCGCGCAAACAGGCTCACGATCACCAGGGCCACCAGCCCGCACGCCACGACGCCGCCGAGGATCAACTGGCGCCGGCGCACCAGCTTGTTCGTGTTACTGGCCCGCGTGACCAGCCCCCGCTCCTTGAAGATCTTCTGGACGAAGAGATCGCGCAGGAAGAACGAACGCTCGCGCTCCCACGCCTTGCCCTCCGGCAACTGCTCGACGGGGATGCCGACCGCCGTCGCCAGTTCGGAGTCCAGCGCGGAGCCCTCCGTCAAGGCCGAGGTGAAATAGATGCCGCGCAGAAAGAGCGGCTTGGCCGACCACTCCCCGGCGACGAAGATCATCTCGAGATACTGGCGCAGGCGCGGTGCCAGCGCCTCGATGCTCGCCGGGAGGGCGAACAGGGCGTCGACTTCGTCGATCCGCCGTTTGCCCACGTCGGCCGACACGGGATCGCGCAGCAGCCCGAGCCGGCGGCGGCTGATCCGCTGCACGACTTCGGCCAGATGCTGGTCCACCGTCTCGGGCGCGAATGGCGTATCGAGCGGCGCGGGATTGGACCAGCCGGTCAGCTGATGCTGGAGCTGGGGGTTCTTGATGCCGCTGAAGAACTCCCGGAATCCGTTGATCAGATCGCACTTGGTGATGAGGACGAACACCGGGAAGCGGACGTCGAGGGTGCGCTGGATGGTGTCGAGCTGCCGGGCGATCTTGCCGGCCTTGCGCTGGATGTCCTCGAACGAGTCGCGGATCAGGCTCTCGGAGGGAATGACCAGCAGCAGCCCGTTGATCGGACAGGTGGGGCGCGCCTTGCGCAGCAGCCGGAGAAACTCCGCCCATTCGGTCGTGGAGCCCGGCGGGGCCTCCTGGAAGAGCAGCTTGCCCGCCGTGTCGATGAGCACCGCCTGGTTGGTGAACCACCAGTGCATGTTGATCGTTCCGCCGGCGCCCTGCATCTCGTCCTGCAGCCCGGGGGGGAAGCCGACATTGCAATGACGCACCGCCTCGGTCTTGCCCGAGCCGGGTTCGCCGCAAACCACGTACCACGGCAGCGAATAGAGATCCTTGCCCGCCGCATGGAACTTCTCGAGGCCGCGGCTGAAGTTCTGGCGCAGGTCGTCGAGCTTGGCGCGGCTGGCGGGGTCGCTGATCGCCGCCGGCGCGGAGGAGGAATGGCTGGCGAGGCGGCCGCTGAGGACCTTGGCCCGCTGGCGGCGCTTCCACTTCCCGTACAACGCCCAAAGCAACACCGCGAGGCCGACCAGGAGGAGACCGGCCGCGACGATGAGCAACGCGTGCACGTCGATCATGGCCGCGACGGCCAGGAAGCTGATCCCGGTCATCGATCCCAGCAGGACCTTCATGCCCTTCGGCAACTGTTTGATTTGGTCAAACACGGCGCGGATCAGGGTTTGGTGGTTTGCGCGGCCTGGCGCGAGATGATCGACTCGAGCGTCGTGTTCAACCGGGACGCCACGCTGTCGAAGGTGTAGAAGTTGACGGCCACGACGACGATGAACAGGCCGGTGAGGACGATCAGCAGCGGCACCAGGCTGGCCGCCATCGGCAGCGGCAGGTTGGAGGTGTTGGTGTGCTGGTAGGCCTCCGGGGTGATCAGGCCCGATTCGTCGGTGTCGACAAACGCCTTCACCCGCGGCGCGATCTCGAGCATCTTCTTCCGCAGAAACTCCGGCTGCCCGCCGTACCAGCCGGTGAAGCCCAGTCCCATGCAGGTGTAGTAGATCGCCAGCCGCTCGTCGGCGCCGTCGGTCTTGTCCTCGATCGCCGCCTCCAGCAGGTCAAAGAACTTCTCGTCTCCCGCCAGCTCGTTGCGTGCATAGGCGAGGCGATGGCGGTTCCATTCCTCCGCATACGGCAGCGCGCTCTCCGCGATCATCGAATCGACGAAGAAGATGAGCGGCAGCTCGATCTTGCGGTACTGCACGCTCAGGGCGAGGTCGCCGCGGGCCGAGGTGGCGAGCTTTTCGAGCAGGGTCTCGATTTCGGCGCGGGCGACCGCATAGGTGACCGCGGAACCCTTGCGCCCCATCCGGTTGAAACGGCAGACGGTTTGGAACAACGGTTCGCAATGTTCGATCAGGCGGGTGGGCATGGCGGATTGCGGGCTAAGTCGCGGGATGCCGTCGGATGCGGACAAGTCACGGCAGGGTCATGAACAAGGTGATCTCGAAATCGCTGCCGTCGACATCGGGCCAGCGCAGCACGGCTTCCTTCTCGAGCTGGATCTGCGACCAGACCCGGCCGCTCTCCGACCGAAGCACGCGGAAATAGGTCAGCCCGGTCTGCGCCGGAAGCTGTAGCGGCGGGATGCGCTCCTCCTTCAGGACCACCCCGCGCACCGCGCGCGTCACCATGCTGCGCGGCATGAACTTGAACTGGTCGGCGTCCTCGACCGCCCGCGTGACCTCGCGCGGGTCGAGCTTCGAACGCACGCCGAGGAAATACTCCACCGGCTGGGTGAAATGCTCCTCGGTGAGCTTCGCGGCGAACATGCCCGGTTCGCGGGTGAAGGCGAGACGCAGGAAGCTGGCCGCCACCGCCCCGCGCAGCATCCCGCGAATCCGGCTGTCGAGCTGTTCAAAGACCGGAAAGAGCCGCTCGTGATCGTACTCCGGCAGGTCCGCCTCGTCGCGGTCCGGATGCAGCGCCGCGAGCTCCGCGTGCAGGTCGCGCAGCTCGAGGTACCAGTCGAACGGCGCCACTCCGGCCGCCCCGAGGAGCGACCCGAGGCGCGCCGCAAAGCGGTTGAGCGTGCGCAGCCGCATCAGCTGTTCGAACTGGGCCCCGCGCAGCGTCTCCAGATTGAATCCGCCCCGGGTGACCTGCACCACGAGTTCCTGGCGGCTCGCCTGCACCTGCGCCACCAGGTCGCGCACCAGGTGGTGCAGCACCGGCGAGCCGGTGAGAAAAACGCAGGGCGGCACATATTCCGGGTCGAATTTCGGCTGGCCCAGGGCCTCTCCCGTCGCGCGCACCAGCCGCAACAGCGGCATCACCTCCAGATCGTCGCGATCGTCGCCCGGCCCCAGCACCCGGGCGTTGATCCGCCGGAGCAGCACCGGCTTCGGATTTTCGCCCGTATTCTCGTCCACCAGCGTGGTCTCCACCGGCTTGAAGCGCAGTTTGGCCCGCGCGTCCGCGGTCTCGCCGATCGGAAAGGCGTTGGCCCGTTTCGGCTGCCAGAGGGGCACCGCCAGATGCAGGTCGAACGTGGAACCGCCGGTCGCAAAGAGCGCCTTGAGGTCGAACGCCGGCAGATCCGCATTCTCCGGGAAGTCGACCACCAGTCCGCTCGGCAGGATCACCAGCAGGCGCTCGAAGCGCAGGCGGAAGTTCGCCAGCTCGTCGGGCGAAAGCTGCATCTCGACCACCCCGGACGGGTACGAGCGGAGCAGGCGGCGGTTGCTGGCGGCCTCCTCGTAGACCGAGAGCTGCAGGCGCTGCAGGTGGTGCGGTTGGAGGAAAAGGCCTTCGTGCCAGTGGACGTGGGAGGACATCGGGTCGACGGGTCAGCGGTTCGTGCCGCGGATGAGGTCTTCCGCGTACTTCACGACGGCTTCCTGCACGTCGTTCTCGATCGTGGCG
>JBJKRV010000336.1:0-4330 GCA_046704465.1 Opitutaceae bacterium
CTGGTCCCCTATGACGGGCTTCCTGTATCGAGCTCGGAGCAAATTATCCTCCGGCCTCTCCTGGGAGCCGGCCCGGTACTCCGTCACCAGGACTCCAGTCGCCGCCGCGCCGGCGGCGGCAATGAAACTCTGTGACTCGAGCGTGCTGGGTCCCGCCAGAGCCCCGTGATAGCCCGCGCCGCGCAGGGCGAAGGCAACGGCCCCGGCCCGGGCCGGCGGCAGCCACAGGAGCACGCCGCCCGGTGCGGCAGACACGATCCGGCGGACGAGGGAAGCAGGACCCGAGTTCGGTTCGCCGTCGTCGATGATACGGTCCAGCGGAGTGGCGGTCGCCCGGGCGGCCGAATCGAGATCGCGTCGGATGCCGCGCCCACGGACCCCTGCCGGGATGACGGCCCACCAATGGACCACGGGACGGCCGGTCGGCCGCGTCGCGGCGAAGAGGATCTCGGCCTCCTGGTCGTTGCGCGGAACCACGCGCACGACCCAGGGGACTCCGGCTTCCGTGACTGACGAGTCGGAGCAAAGGGTCGCCACCGGCACCCGGGAGCGACTGGCAACCTGCAGGATGAGGTGGCTGGAGATCCTGTCGGACGGCGTGATCAACGCGTCGACGCCGCCGGTGAAAACCAGTGAGACCGCATCATTGCCGACCGTCCCCCACTGCCCGCCGTTGCGGCGCACCGTCAAATGAACCGGTCCGGTGCCGGCTCCATTCGCCTCGGCGACCGCCAACTGCACGCCGCGCAGGACGCTGGCCGCATCCGGTTCCGTCGGCGGCACCACGAGTCCCAGGGTCACCGGACGCGCCCCGGCGCCAGTCGCGCCCAGCGCGGCAAAGCCCAGGCAGGCGAACAAAAGGCGCGTCACGACCGGCATTGGCGTTTCGGGTCAATTGAGCCGGGCGACCGGGGGCGAGAACCCCGGCTGCGGTTCGAATACGCGGCGCCCGTGCTCATACCGCACCAACCGGACCGGGGCGATGTTGTTCTCGCTCCCGTCGAACTGCATCCAGCCGGTGACGCCGTGATAGAAGTCCAGGGCGCACACTTGATCGCGGATGCGCCAGCGATTCGGGCCCGCGCGCCGGATGGCTTCGATCAGGATCTCGGCGCCGTCATATCCGTAGGCGGCATAGGCGTCGGGTTCGTGTCCCCAGCGTTTCTTGAAATGGGCCTCAAAACCGACCCAGAGAGGGTCCTTGCGGGCGGGATCGTAGAAGTAGGTGAAGGTCGTGCCGTCTGCCGCCCGGCCCGCGCTCTGCCGAAAACGGTCGCTCATCAGCAGGTGCGTGCCGAAAAACCGGGCCTTGATTCCGTCCCGGCGGAACTGTCTGGCGAACCGGCCGATGTCGCCCGGTTCCCCCATGAAGAAGATGGCGTCCGGTCGGGCGCTTTTGATTGCCGCCTCTTGGTGGCGGATGTCGGTTTCTCCCCGGTCGAAAAGCAGCTCCTGCACCGCCGGACAGCCGAGGCGCCGGATGAAGGCCGTGAAATAACCCACCCCAAGGCGTCCGAAATAATCGTTCTCCCGCATGACGGCGATACGCCGGCAACCCAGCCGCTGCACGATCAGTTCGGCCAACCGGGCCTCTTCCAGCCGATGATCGGGAAGAACCCGGAGGAGCCACGGAATGTTGGTTTCGGTCAAGGTTGGATCCGGATCCGAGGTGTTGATCATCATCATCTCGGTTTTGAGCGCGACGCGCAGCGCGACGTGGGAGTCAATGCCGCCGATGGTCCCCAGAAAGCCGAGCACGCCCTCGTCGGCAAAGTCCACCGCGAGATTGCCGGACCCGCCCCATTGGGCGATGCCTTCCCGCTCGATCAATTCGAAGGGAAGCTGGCTGGGCCGGCGTTGGCGGTTCGCCTCTTCAACGGCCAGGACCACGCCCTCGCGCGTGCTCACGCTGCGGACCCAGTCGGGGCTTGTCCGCGGCGCGTCGAGCAGGCCGATCTTGAGCGCCTTCAGGTCCGGCGGGGGCGGGTAACCCCGGCCGGGGCCGCGGTACGGGAAGCGGGTGACAAAGAAGCGGTCGTAGGGGCGGATGTTGTGGTACGGCCAGAGTTCCTCCGGCAGGCCGGCGTAGTACGGATATTGCTCGCCGGGTTTGCCGTAGATGAAACGGGGCGTCGCCGTCGGGGTGGCGCCGCTTCCTCCTCCGGCCGCGCCGGCGGGAGCGGCGGCGGCAAGAACCATCACGCACAACCCGAGGATTCGCATGATCGCCTCCTAGCGGACGTACATCGCGATGGCCTCGATCTCCACCAGCAGATCCGACCGGCAAAGGCGCACCTGGATGCCGGTGCTGGCAGGCAGCGGATCCAGCGCCAGCGCGCTGTAGAATTCATTCCGGACGCTGTTGAAGCTGTCGTAATCGCGCTCGATGTCGCGCAGATAGCACGTGGTCCGCACGACGTCCCGCCAGCTCGCGCCGCCGTTCTCCAGCAGGGTGGTGATGTTGCGGAACGTCCGCCAACACTGCGCCCGAAAGTCTCCGGCGTAGAGCGTCTCACCGGTTTCGCTCACCGCGGCTGTGCCGCTGACCAGCAGCTGGACGAGGCCCCCGGGCATCTCCAGACGCAGGCCGCGACAGAACGCACTTCCATACGCCGGCGCGTCATTCAGGATCTTGGGGGCGACAAGGGTGCGCCGGGACACGGCCCGGGTCCCGGCCGCCGCCGGTCGCAGGATTCCGACCGGAGACGATTCGTCCACCGGCAAGCCCAAGGCGCGGCGCTCGTGCTTTTCGGCCGCCGAATAGATGATTGCCTGCTCTACCATGTTTTCGATTGCGTTGTTCATAAGATTACGAGGTGGGACGGGATCGATGCGGAGGTTTCGAATTCGACGTGACCGCCGGGGCGACCGTCCCGGTCGGCGGGGCAAAGATGCCGTGGCTCAGACCGCTGGAGGTGGCGAACCAGGCTTCATGGTTGTCGGCCCAGATGCCCATCACAAAGCCGCTGGACAACGCCGTCGTCATGGTCTGCGTCCGGGGTGACTGTCCGGGCCGCCAGGTCTGAACGACGCCCCGGCCATGGTCATCGACAAGGTAGTTGACCCACGTGGTGCCGTCGGTGACGGATACCCCGCGGTCGGTGGCGATCCAGGCGACGCGGCCGCGGGCAAAGAGCGTGTTGATGAAGTTCGAGAGCAGCGGCGTCTTGCCCTGGACCCACGTCCGCCACGTCGCGTCCCGCGTGTCATACCGGGAGAGTCCGAAGTACGTGCCCTGCCAGAGAACACCGTCGGCGTACGCGACCCACGAGGTGATGTCGGAGACGGGGCCGCTGTTGGGCACCAACTGCAGCTGGTTGTCGCCGTCCGGGTCGCGATAAGCCTTGAAGGTGCCGGTGCGCGGGTCGTGCTCCACGATGCCGCCGGCCCAGACGCCGATGTAGATGAGCCCGTTGCCCGAGGCGACGGAGTAACACCAGGGCTCTTCCATGACCGTATTGTTCTGGTCGAAGATGCTCCAGCTTCTGGTCTTCAGATTGTAGGCCCCCGTCCCGGCGGCGGTGGCGGCCCAGACGGTGTCGTCCGCGACCGTCACGGCGTAGACCACGTTGTTCGGCAGGCCGCTGTTGGTCTGGGTGAAGACGGTGAATTGCCCTCCGCTGAACCGGGTCAATCCCCGCATGGTCGCAATCCACAAATCTCCGGTGGCGGGATCCTCGGCCAGGCTCATCACCATCCGGTGACTCAATCCGTCCTTCGGCCCATAGCGGCGAAACCGGCCGTCCGGCTGGCGCACGCACAGCCCGTGGCTGGTGCCGACCCACAACCGTCCGTCGCTGGTCTTCAGCACGCAATTGATCTTGTGCGCCGGAAGGCCGTCCTTCCCCCCGAAGTTCTCGAACCGCGCCACGACTGGAAACGGGAGGGGCTGCTCGGTCGCAGGCGGGGGCGCCGCCCGCCCGGTGGCGGCGACTGCGAGCACCGACGAGAGCAACGCGATGCGCAGGCAGGCGCGAACTGGCGGAGTGGCTGGAGTATGCATGGGGCCCCTAGAGCGTCTTGAGGTACTTGACCAGGTCGTTCAGCTGCTCCTTGCTCCAGTCGCTGCTGACGCCGTGCTGATCGTTCTTCTGATAGGTGGTCCAGATCTCCTCCAGCGTCCTGGCCCGGCCGTCGTGCAGATAGGGGGCCGAGGCCGCGACTCCGAGTAGAGAGGGCGTGTCAAACATGCCCGACGAGTCGGTGGCCGCCTTCGTGCCCACCGAGGCGGACAGCCGGTCGGTGAACAACGGGGGCCGGTGGCAGGTCTGGCATTGCCGGGCCACGGGAATTGGCGTGCCGTCGGTGCGCCGCGTCGCGAAGAACAGTT
>JBJKRV010000337.1:0-7225 GCA_046704465.1 Opitutaceae bacterium
CGAAAGGAGCGCGGACGGCGCGTCCGCACTCGAGACAGGGCGGGCCAGCGGCCCGCGCTCCCGTCGGCGCACAGCCTGGCCGCGTGACGGCCACCCGGCGGCGGATAGCGGTGAGAGTTTTGTCGACATCAGTCCGAATGATCCTCCTCCGGCGGCGGCGCCTCCCACCGCCGCCCGGTCAGCTCGAGAAACGCGTCCTCCAGCGATGGCTGTTGCACCTGCAGGTCGAGCAGGCCGTTGCCGTCGGCCGCCAGCAGCGCCACCAACGCGGCGACGGTGGGGGTGAGATCGGCGGTCGCAAGCAGCCAGCCGTCGCCGGCCGGCTCCGCGCCTTGCACCGCCGGCAGTGCCTGGAGCGCCGGCGCTTCGAGGGGCCGGACCGTCACGATGCGGAGGCGGGGAAGGGCGCCGGCGCGCGCGACCAATTCGGCCGGACGCGCCACCGCCACCAGGCGCCCGCGGTCGAGGATGCCGACGCGATCGCACAACTGGCGGGCCTCGTCGAGGTCGTGGGTGCTGAGCACGACGGTACGTCCGGCGGTCCGCAGGCCGGCGATCAGGCGGTGGAGGTCGCGGCGGGCGCGGGGATCGAGCCCGGCGGTCGGCTCGTCGAGCACGAGCACCCGCGGGTTGTTGACCAGCGCCAGCGCAAGAAACAGGCGCTGCTTCTGCCCGCCGGAGAGCGAGTCGAACGCGGCGTCCGCCTTGTCGGCCAAATCGAATTGCGCGATCAGCCCGTCGACCGGGGCGGGTTCGCGATAGAAGGCGGCGAACAGGGCCAGGGCCTGCCGGGGGGTGATCTTGTCCTGCAACGTGGCGGCCTGGAGCTGGGCGCCCAGCCTCTGCTTGGCCTCGCCGGGCCGGGTGTGGATGTCGATGCCTTCGACGGTGATGACGCCGGCGTCCGGCTGACGCAGCCCGAGGATGCACTCAAGGGTGGTGGTCTTGCCCGCCCCGTTGGGCCCCAGCAGGCCGAAGATCTCACTGGGCGCCACGTCGAACGTCACGCCGCGCGCCGCCTCGACCGCACCGTAGCGTTTGACCAGATGGCGGACGCTGATGCTGACCCCCGCCGCGGCGGCGGGGCTGGGGGCAGGGGACGTGGGCATGGCGCGAGTCCAAGAATGGCTTTGGGCCGGAACTGTCAATTCGCCGCGGCACCGGGCCGACAGGAGTCAGACAAACCCCAGACCGTACGGTTTCAGGGAACGATCAAGGGGCGGTCCGGGCTGCTGCACCAGGCTGAACGA
The DNA here is from genome assembly GCA_046704465.1 of Opitutaceae bacterium. GTDB lineage: Bacteria > Verrucomicrobiota > Verrucomicrobiia > Opitutales > Opitutaceae > Fen-1467. The sequence continues at coordinate 1,251 of JBJKRV010000337.1, forward strand.
CTCCCTGCGCCACTCACTCGGCTCGCAACAGCCGCGCCACGTCGGTGCGGGCCGCCCGCCGGGCAGGCAGCCAACAGGCCACCGCCGAAGCCACCAGCAGCACCATGGCGACGCCGAGGTAAACGGTCGGCTGGTTGGGAGTGGTCTCGTAGAGCAGGCTGCGCAGAAACCGCGTGAGGCCCAGAGCGCCGGCCACTCCGGCCGCGATCCCGATCGCAGCCAGCACGATGCCACGTCGCATGACCAATTGGGCCAGATCTGCCGGGGTCGCGCCCAAGGCCAGGCGCAGCCCGAATTCGCCCATGCGGCAGTTCACGGAGTACGCCAGCACCGAGAACAGACCGACGATGGCGAGGGCGAGGGCGATGACGGAGAGCAACTCGAGGATGGCAAATGTCATGCGCTCCAGACTGAGCATGCCGTCGATCCAGTTGGCGATGGGCCCGACGTTCCACACCACCAGTCTGGGATCGAAATCATAGATCGTCCGGCGGATCTGACCCTCGAAGCCGTTCCCGGGATCTCGATCCAGCCGGAGCACCATGGTCGAGAGGTTGGGGGGCCACCACCAATCCGAGCAGTAAACATGCATGGCGGGAGATCCGCGCAGCGTAGACCGGATGTCCTTGACGACCCCGGCAACCAGCCACGGCTCCACGTGCCCATCGCGCACGATGTCGATCGCTCGCCCGATCGGGTCGTGGCGGCCAAAGACCCTCTCGGCCAGGCTTTCGTTTATCACGACCTGCTTCCCATTGTCCCGTCGGGCCGGCAGCCAGTTGCCCCGGAGCAAGGTGAGACCGGCGGTCGTCAGGTAGTCGTAGGAGACGTCGTCCCGGGCGATATTGATCTCGTTGCCGTCCGGCAGGCGCACTTGGGTCGAGGGGTTGACGTACCCCGCCAGCAGCGCATCCGAGCCAAACGCGACCTCCTTGACGCCGGGAACCGTCCGGAGCCGCTGCTGCAACCGCTGGAACAACTCCAGCCGGTCCTCCCGCTCATCATGGTATCCCTTCGGAATGCTGAACTGGACCTTGACCCTGCCCACGGGATCGAAGCCCAGATCGACCTTCTGCAGTCTGATGAGCGTGCGCGCCATGAGTCCGGCGCCCGCCAACAGGATGACGGCAAAGGCCGCCTGGAAGATCACCAGCGCGTTGCGAAGACGCGCCAGGCGCGGGTTTTCGCCCAGAGCAACCCCACCATCCTTGAGTCCGCCGACAATTCCGCTTCTGAAGACATGTGCGGCGGGTACCACGGCGACGATGACTCCGGTCAATACCGTCAGCGCTCCCATAACGCCCAGGACTCGCCAGCTGAGGGAGACCGACGTTCCCCAATGGGAATCGCTCATGATGAAGCGCATCAAGATGGGAAAGATCCAGTGGGTGATGATGGCCCCGACCGCGCAGGCGACAGCCGAGAGCAGGATGCTTTCAAGGACGATCAGTCGCACGACGCGCCAGCGTCCGCCGCCCATCGCCAGCCGGATGCTGAGCTCCCGGCGCCTGCCCAGCGCCCGCACGAGCATCAGATTGGTTCCGTTAAGGCAGGCGATCGCGAAGAGGAACCCCACCGCGCCGATCAGGGTCCAGTAGATGGCGGGCCGGTAGATGCTCTTGAGCTCGTCGATGCCAACGAGGGACAACTCCTGTTCGTTGGCCTTTGGCCGGAGCTGGGGACCGAGGTCGACCTTGACGGCCTTGAGCGCGGCCTGCGCCTGCTGCCGGCTCACGCCGGATCTGAGCCGGCCGATGACGAAGAGGAGATGCTCCCACGGTTTGGCCGGGTCGACGTGCAGGATCAGCGGCCGACAGACGTCGGCATTGGCAAAAATGGGGAAGGCCTGATTCTTGGCCATCACTCCGATCACCGTATACGCCCTCTGGTTTACATAGAGACTGCGTCCGAGCACGTCGGCGGAGGCGCCGAAATGGTCCTGCCAGAAGCGGTGGCTGATCACGACCACCTGGTCGGCCCCCGGTCGGAACTCCTCCGGCCGGAAGCCGCGGCCCAGGATCGGAACGATGCCCAGGGTCGGGAAGAATCCCGCTGAAACCTGCTCCACGGCGGCCTGGACCGGTTCTCGGCCAATCACCACGTTGGCTTGGTCGTACTGTGAGGCCGCGAACGAGGAGAAGACGTCGGTCTGCTCGCGGCAGGACTCGAATTGGACGCCGGTGACGAACGGATTGGCGGTGGCGCCGGAATCGTTGATCGAGACGGTCACACTCTTCGAGCCGATGACGAAAAGCCGATCCTTGTGCGGCCACGGGGCGGAGCGGAACAACACCCAGTCGGCCACCGTGAAGATCGATGTCGCCGTCCCGATGCCCAGCGCCAAGGTGGCGACGACCGCGAGCGTGAAGCCGCGAGCCCGGGACAGCGAGCGAATGGACTGGCGGAGATCGGAGAGCATGGCGGAGCGGGGCGAACCGAAAAGGCCGGCGCGCAGAGGCGCGACGCCGGTTGGATAACCGCTTTGCGCAGCTTCGTAAAACTGAAAATGCCCGGGCGTCAGGGCGCCACCCGGGCCTAGGATTCCGCGCTACGGTTTCACTTCGTACTCGGCCCGCAGGTCGGTGTCGGCGGAGGAGTGACCGACGTAGACGAGGTATTTGCCGGGATCCTGCCTCCACCCGTGGGTTGTCACGTCCCAGAACGACATCGCGCGCGGATCCACCTTGAGTGTCACGCGGCGGGTCTCGCCGGGCTTGAGCACAATCCGCTCGAAGGCCTTGAGTTCCTCGGGCGGCATGGGCACGGGGGCGGTCGGGTTCCCAAGGTACAGCTGTGCGACCTCCGCGCCGGTCCGGGCGCCGGTGTTCGTCACGTCGAACGACACCGTCACCGTCTGGCCGAGCTTCGGCGCGGCGGGCTCGAGGCGAAGGTCCTTGAACGCAAATGTCGTGTAGCTGAGTCCGAAGCCGAAGGGAAAGAGCGGCGCCACGTCGTTGTGCTGGTAGCCGCGATAGCCCATGAAGATTCCCTCCTTGTAGTCGACCGTGTTGTCGGGGGCGTTCTCATAGTAGCTGTCGTGCACCGGATTGTCGGCCCAGCGGCGCTCGAAGCTGATCGGCAGCCGCCCGGACGGATCGGCGTCGCCGAAAAGCAGGCGGGCGAAGGCGCGTCCGCCCTCCTGCCCGGGATACCAGGCCTGGAAGAAGGCCGGCACGCGCGCGATCCAACGCGACACGTCCGCGCTGCCGCCGGCGGTGAGCACGACGATCGTCTTCGGATTCGCGGCCCGGATCGCCTCAACGAGGTCATCCTGTCCGACCGGCAGTTGGAAGGAGCGGTCGGCCCCCTCGTGCTCGCTGCCCGGATCGTAGCCGATGCAGACCACGGCGGCGTTGGACGCGGCGGCCATCTTCACGGCGTCTGGGTCGACGATGTCCGCCGCCGCGATCGCGCCCAGGCCGATCGTCTGGCCTCCCCAGGAGGGACCGGTGACCACCTCGAACGTCACGGCGTAAGGCCGGCCGGCCTCCATGGGCAGGGCGATCCACTCCGGCACCTGGCTCTCGCGGGGCGCGAACGCGTACACCTGTTTCCCGTCGATTGTCAGGCGGCTCGCGTCACGGCCGGAGCAATTGATCAGCCAGTAGACCCGGCCCGTCTTGTCCGGGGTGTAGTAGCCGGTCCAGCGGACCGAGCGCGCCGGCACGGCGCTCACCTCGAGACCGGCGCCTTCCCAGTGAAAATCGATCCGGGGGTCGGTCTGCCGGCGGGATGCGCCCGAAAAATCGGAGTTCGCAAAATACTCCGCACGCAGGCCCGGCTCCTTGCCGGTGGAATCGACGGAGAAGCGCGTTTGGGCGAGGATGTCCGCTTCCGGCACGAGGCCGCGGTTGTAGAGCACCTTCACCCGACCGCGCACGTGCTGGCTGATGCCTTCGAGGAAACTGACGGAATTGAACGGGCGCACCTGCGCGCTGCCGCCGCCCACGGGTTCGGCGGGGTAGGCGTCGGGACCGAGGACGGCGAGGGTCTTGATCTTGGATTTGTCCAGCGGGAGGAGGCCACCCTCGTTTTTCAACAGCACGATGCTCTCCTCGGCCCCCTGCAAGGCGACCTTGCGATCCTTCTCGTTGTAGCGGGGGACGCCGAGTTTCTGCTGCGGTCGGTCGAGAAAGCCGAACTCGACCGCGGTGCGCACGATGCGGCGCACCTTGTCATCGATGGTGGCGACCGAGACCTTCCCCGCCTTGATGGCGGGAAGAAGGGTGGCGCGGTTCATGAAGCGGCCCGACGGCATCTCGAGATCGAGCCCGCCGTTGGCGGCGGCGATGCCGTCGTAGGTGGCCCCCCAGTCGGACATGATGATGCCCCGGAAGCCCCAGTCGCGCTTGACGACGTCGGTGTTGAGCCGGCCGTTCTGGGTCATGTGTTCGCCGTTGACGAGGTTGTAGGAGTCCATGATGGCGCCGACATGGGCCTGTTTGACGGCGGCCTCGAACATGGGCAGGTAGATCTCGTGCAGGGTGCGTTCGTCGATCCGGGAGTTGACGTTGTGCCGGTCGAACTCGGAGTTGTTGGCCACGAAGTGCTTGACGGTGGCCACCACGCCCTGGCTCTGGACCCCCTCGATGTAGCCGACGGTGATCTGCGCCCCGAGGAACGGATCCTCGCCGAAGAATTCGAAGTTCCGGCCGTCCATGGGCGCCCGATAGATGTTGACCCCGGGACCCAGCAGGAAGTTGTCGCCCTTGGCGCGGGCGTCGCGCCCGATGGAGGCGCCGATGCGCCGGGCCATGGCCGGATCCCAGGTGGCGGCGAGGCCGATACCGGCGGGGTAGGCGGTGGAGGGGCCGAAATTGCGCGCGCCCATGGGGCCATCGGACATCCGGAGCCGCGGCCAGCCGAGTTGCGGATAGCCGCGGATGTAAAAATCGTCGACCCCGCCGAGCAGGTCGATTTTTTGATCGAGCGTCATCCGATTCACGATGGCGTCGACGCGTTGATCGACGGTCGGAGTGGGCGAGCTGGCGGGGGCTTGCGCGCGAATCGGGACGGTCCCAAGCAGGAGCAGGCCCACGAGGGGGGCGGACTTGAGGATGGTCATGGACAGGAGGGGTTTCCGGGGGCGGCGTGAAGCCGGACCATCTCAAGGCAATCCACGGGGGAAAATAAGGCAAGGCTGGCCGTCGCCGGACGGAGGTTTCGGCCCCGCGGGCAGGCCGGCCATTGCGCGGCAAAGTTTTGGTTGCATTCGCCGGGAGCCGACCTATAGCGTCGCACCCTTTTCTACTACGCCTGCTCCGGAATCCGGATGAACAGGGGGAACGATACCATGAAGCAACAGTTCACGCTCAATGTCTCGCCGCGCGAGGGCACGGGCGGCAGCGCCTCCCGCCGGCTTCGCAAACAGGGCCGCATCCCGGCGATTCTCTACGGCAAGCACACGGCGCCGGTGTCGCTGGCGGTCGACGTCCCGGAATTCACCCGTCTGGTGAAATCGATCGGCGACAACGCGGCGCTGATCGAACTAAAAGGGGCCCGGGACAATACGCTGTCCATTCTCCAGGAGGTGCAGCGCGATGCCATGACCGACCGGTATCTCCATATCGATCTGCATGAGGTGAGCGCCGACGAGCGGATGGAGATCAATGTGCCGGTGCACATGACCGGAGAATCGACCGGCGTGAAGAACGAGTCCGGCGTGCTCGAAGTGGCCTCCCACACCATCCGGATCCGGTGCCTGCCGAAGGATCTGCCCGCTTTCATCGAGGTCGACGTGACCGAACTGCATGTCGGCCAGACCATTCACGCCGGCGAATTGAAGCCGATTCCGGGCGTCACGGTCATGGCCCACAAGGATCAGCCCGTCGTGTCGTGCGTCCAACCGGTCGAAGAGATCGTCGAGGAGACGGCGGCGGCGGCGGTTCCGGCCGAGGGCGTGCCCGTGGAAGGGGCTCCCGCCGAGGGAGCGACCCCGGCTGCGCCTGGCGCCGCGGCTCCCGCCGCCCCGGGGG
>JBJKRV010000338.1:0-8231 GCA_046704465.1 Opitutaceae bacterium
GGGTTAGGCGTGGAGTCGAGGCGGGGCCGCAGGACTGCCGCCCGCCGGCAGGCCGCCCCTCCGCGGGATCCGGCCCGGCGACAAGCGCCGGCCCTGCGCGTCGGAAGTCAGGTTGTTCCCACCGGCACGTTGGCGGCGAAGGCCCTGCCGGCCTCCAGGGCGTTGAGGTTGATCTGCAGCAAGTGTTGCTTGGTGGGCCCCAGCACCTCCCGGATCGCCTCGACGACCGACTCCTTCTGGACCGCGCCGGACAGGGCGAGGTAGGCGCCGAGCATGACGACGTTGGCGACCTTGGGGCTGCCCTGCTGCTGGGCGATCTCGTTCACCGGGATGGAAAGCACCTGCACGTCGGTGCGCACCGGCGCGCGCGGAACGAGCGAGCGGTTGACCAGAAGCCAGCCCGCCGGCACAACCAGGGCCTCGAAGCGGTCGAGCGAGGGCAGGTTCATGGCGATGACGCAGGTGGCCTCGGTGACGATCGGCGCGCCGATGAGCTCATCGGAGAGGATGACATTGCAGTTGGCGGTGCCGCCCCGCATCTCCGGCCCGTACGAGGGCAGCCAGGAGACGTTGCGGCCCTCCGTCATGCCGGCGTGCGCGAGGAGCTTGCCGAGCATGAGGACGCCCTGGCCGCCAAACCCCGCGATGATGATGCGGTGCTCCGCCATGGTCAGGCGCCTCCTTCCACGTCGCGGAAGATGCCGAGCGGGTAGGCCGGGATCATGTTCTGCTCCACCCAACGCAGCGAGTCGACCGGCGACAGGCCCCAATTGGTCGGGCAGGTGGACAGCACCTCGACGAGGCTGAAGCCCCGGCGGTCGAGCTGCATCTGGAAGGCCTTCCGGATCGACCGCTTGGCGGCGTTGAGGCGCGGGATGGTGTGAACCGACACGCGGGCGATGTAGGCCGTGGTTTCGATGGTGGACAGCATTTCGCAGACGCGCAGCGGCGCGCCCTGGCCCTGCCGGCAGCGGCCGACCGGCGAGGTGGTGGTGGTCTGGCCGACGAGGGTGGTCGGCGCCATCTGGCCGCCGGTCATGCCGTAGATGGCGTTGTTGACGAAGACCACGGTGAGGTTTTCGCCGCGCATGGCGGCGTGGACGATCTCGGCCATTCCGATCGAGGCGAGATCGCCGTCGCCCTGGTAGGTGAAGACGACGTTGTCGGGATGCACGCGCTTGATGCCGGTGGCCACCGCCGGGGCGCGTCCGTGGGCGGCCTCGTGCGCGTCGCAGTTGAAGTACTCGTAGGCGAAGACGGCGCAGCCGACGGGCGCGACCAGGATGGCCCGGCCAAGCACGTCGAGCTCGACCAGCGTCTCGGCGACCAGCTTGTGGATGATGCCGTGGGTGCACCCCGGGCAGTAGTGCATCGGGGTGTCGGTCAGCCCGCGCGATTTCTGGTAGACGACCTTCATGAGCCGGTGCCTCCGAGCACCTCCCGCACGCGCTTGACGATTTCCTCCGGGGTGGGGACCACGCCGCCGGTGCGGCCGTAGAAGGCGACGGGCTTCCGGCCGGCGACGGCGATCTTCACGTCGTCCAGCATCTGGCCCATGCTCATCTCGACGACGAGAAAGGCTCGGACCCGGTCGATCACCGCATCGAACGCCGCCTGCGGGTACGGGTAGAGGGTGATGGGGCGCAGCAACCCGACGCGCAGCCCCAGCCGCCGGCACTTGGCGACGGCCGAGCGCGCGATGCGGGAGGTCGTGCCGTAGGCCACGATCACGACCTCGGCGTCATCGCAGTCGGCCAGCTCGTACCGCACCTCGCGCCGCTCGATCTCGGCGTACTTGGCGTACACGGCCCGGAGGTGCCGCTCGAACTGATCGGGATAGAGGTAGAGGGAATTGATGATCCGGCGGCGGCCGCCGCTCTGGTCGGTGCCGGTCGTGGCCCAGTCCTTCGGCGGCAGGTCGGGGGCGGGCCGGTAGGGCGAGAGTTCGACCGGCTCCATGATCTGGCCGATCATCCCGTCGGCGAGGACCATGACGGGGTTGCGGTAACGGTCGGCGAGGTCGAAGGCGAGCTGGGTGAGGTCGACGGCCTCCTGGAGGTTGGCGGGGGCGAGAACGACGACCCGGTAGTCGCCATGGCCGCCGCCGCGGGTCGCCTGGAAATAGTCCGCCTGGGCCGGCTGCACGCCGCCGAGGCCGGGGCCGGCGCGCATGACATTGACGATGACACACGGCAGTTCGGCGCCCGCGATGTAGGAGATGCCCTCCTGCATCAGGCTGATGCCCGGGCTGGAGGAGGAGGTGAGGACGCGCGCGCCCGACCCCGCCGCGCCGTAGACCATGTTGATGGCGGCGACTTCCGACTCGGCCTGCACGTAGGCGCCGCCGAGCTTCGGCAGCTCGCGCGCCATGTACTCCGGGATCTCGTTCTGCGGGGTGATGGGGTAGCCGAAGAAGTACCGGCAGCCGGCGTTGATGGCGGCGGCGGCGATCGCCTCGTTTCCCTTCATCAGTTGCCGGGCCATAATGGTCTCCTCAGCGTCGCACGGTGATCACCGAGTCGGGGCAGATCTTGGCGCAGCTGCCGCAGCCGCTGCAGCCGCCAAGGTTGACGATGACGGCGGGGAAGTAACCGAAGGCGTTGACCCGGGAGGTGTCGATCTTCAGCACCTTGGTCGGACAGACGCTGAGACACAGCTCGCAGCTCTTGCAGAGATCCTCCGCAAAAATCACCTCGGGCTGGAGCCCGGGTCGGGCGACACGATCCGTGGGCGGCGGCAGGGACGCGCCCTGCGGGCCGGCGGGTACCGGCGGGGGGTTGGCAGGGGTTTTCACCAAGATATGACCGACAAAATCGGATGATAAAAGCGCGTCGGAAAAGGGCGAGTCCAAAGCCGGCGGTCCGGGCGGTATTAGGCAAATAGCTTGTTGTTGGAGGAGATCGCATGATAGGCCTCTGGGATGCTGCCAACTCGGCATGGTTCGCTCCATCTCTTCCGCGTCCTGGGCATCGACGTCTGGCTGCACTGGTCGTGGTTTGTCGTCGCGATGATCGAGATCGCGAGCCGCCGCGGCGCCTACTCCTCCGTCGGCTGGAACGTGCTCGAGTACCTGGGGCTTTTCCTCATCGTGCTGCTCCACGAGGGCGGGCATGCGCTGGCCTGCCGGTCGGTGGGTGGCAAGGCGGACGAAATCGTACTCTGGCCGCTGGGCGGCGTGGCCTACGTCGCGCCGCCGATGCGGCCCGGCGCCACGTTGTGGAGCATCGCGGCCGGACCGCTGGTGAACGTGCTCCTCTTCGTGCCCCTGAGCCTTCTGCTCGTGCTGGGCGGGTCGCTCGGCTGGGCCCAGACGGCGCCCGACGCCGCGCGGCTGCTGCAGACGATCTGGTACATCAACGTCGGGCTGCTCATCTTCAACATCCTGCCGGTCTATCCGCTCGACGGTGGACAGATCGTGCGCTCGTTGCTGTGGTTCTTCGTCGGGCGTGCCCGCAGCCTGCTGGTCGCAAGCATCGTCGGCTTCATCGGCGTGGGCCTCCTCTTCCTGGCGGCGATCTGGCTGCAGTCGATCTGGCTCGGCATCCTGGCGGCGTTCATCCTGGCCAACTGCTGGCGGGGACTGCAGCACGCGCGGTACCTGGCCCGGATCGACCGGCTTCCGCGGCACGCGGGTTTCAATTGCCCGAGCTGCCACATCTCGCCTCCGATCGGAAACTGGTGGCCCTGCGCGAGCTGCGGGCGGCCGTTCGACGCCTTTGCGACGATGGGCGTCTGCCCGCATTGCGGCGCCCGCTTCGCCGGCACGCGCTGCCTCGATTGCGGCGAAATGCACGCGCTGGAGGAATGGCGCCGCACGCCCCCGCCGTTGTGAGGTGAGGCCGAGGCGGAGCCCGGGAACCGGCGCAAATAGATTTGCCGAGGGGGAGCAGAGGCCGGAAGATTCGCGCTTCCAGCATGAAACGCTTCTGGCGGTTGGTTTGGGCGTTGGCCGCCGTCGGTTTGGTCGCGGCCGAGCGCGTCCCCGTTGAGGATTTTGCGCGGTCGCCGCTGGCGTCCCGGATGGCGCTGTCGCCCGACAGCCAGTACGTGGCCTTCCTGCGGGAGGCCGACGGGCGGCAGACGTTGTTCTTGAGCGATCTGAAGACGCGACAACTCCGCCGCGTTCGCCCGGCCGACTCGCGGCGGGCCCTCACGGCGAAGGACGTCCCCTGGTTCTGCTGGGTGGGCGACCGCCGCCTGGCATATGAAACGTTGATCTGGGACCACTTCGTCACCGGTGTGTCGGCCCTCGATTGCGACGGGCGGCGCTGGAAGACAATCAGCGGGGTCGAGTCGCGCATTCCCAACGAGGACCGCCTCTACGCGCGGACGGTCATTCGCGTGTGCGACGACGCGGACCAGAGCGTGCTCATGCTCGATCAGCACGAGGCCGCGGGTGAGGAGATCCTTTATCCGGATGTGGTGAAGGTATACACCATCACGGGGCACTACCGCCGGGTGGCGAGGAATCCGGGCAACGTCGTGGCTTGGGGAGCCGACGCGGCGGGAGTGGTCCGGGTGGGCATCACGATTGACGGACTGAAGCCAGGTGCGATCTATCGCGAAAACGAGACGGCTCCCTGGAAAAGACTGGCCCCGCCCCCCGCGGCGCATGGCAGCCTTCTGCCGGTGGCCATGGAAGGGATGGGCCCGGGGATGTACGTCAGCGCCCTCACCGTGCAGCAACGTCGGGCTGTCTATACCTTCGATGCGGCACGCGGGACCCTGGGTGATGTCCTGTTGGACGATCCGGAATATGACATCCTGCCCGGTCCGGATGGGTTGATGCCGGACTTTGACGGCATCCCGCTGGCCCGCGCGGTCGTGCCCCGTTCGAAACACCGGTTGACGGGCGTGTACTTTCTCACCGAGAAGCCGCGCGTGCGGTGGTTTGATCCGGAGGCCGCGGCCGAACAGCGCGCCCTCGATCGGGCGTTGCCGGACACATTCAATGTCATCGTCGACGGCTCGCGCGACGGCCGGCGCCTGCTGGTGTTGGCATTTTCCGACCGCAGCCCCGGCGTCTATTACCTTTACGATCTGGCGGACAAGAGTCTGACCCTCGTGGCCACGCGCATGGGCTGGCTCAAGCCGGAGCAGATGGCGCCGATGTTGCCGATCGAGTACCGGGCGCGGGACGGGCACGTCATCCACGGTTACGTCACGCCGCCGGGCGCGGCGCGCCAGCATGTGCCGCTGGTCGTCCTGCCGCACGGGGGCCCGTGGGTGCGCGATGCGTGGGGATTCGATCCCCTGGTGCAGATGCTGGCCAGCCGCGGCTACGCGGTGCTCCAGGTGAACTACCGCGGCTCGACCGGTTACGGGAAGGCGTTTCATGAGCTCGGCCGGCGCGAGGTGGGGCACAAAATCCAGGACGACATCGAGGATGGAACCCGCTGGGCGGTGGCGCAGGGGTTGGCGGATCCGAAGCGCATCGCGATCGTCGGTTCCAGCTTCGGGGGCTATTCGGCGCTCTTTGCATTGGGGCACAACCCGGATCTCTATCGCTGCGGCGTTTCGATCAGCGGCGTTACCGACTGGCCGGCGATCTATGAACGGTTGCAGGATCCGGAACGTGCGATCGCGCGGCGGTATTGGACCGAAATGGTGGGCGACCCGAAAGCCGATGAAGCCGACCTGCGGGCGATATCGCCCGTGAATTTCGCGGACCGGATCACGGCGCCGGTGCTCCTCATTCAGGGCCAGGAGGATCATATCGTGCCGTCGAAGCAGGCGCGGGCGATGATCGCCGCGCTGGAGCGGGCCGGACACAAGCCCGAGTCCCTTTATCTCGCCAACGAAGGGCACGCGTTGCGAACGCACGCGGCCCGGGTGGAGGCGTTTCAACGGATCGCCGCGTTTTTGGCCCAGCACCTCTGATCCTGGACGCCACGTGAGCCGCCGGCGGCGGACCGGGCCCGGGTCGAGATGGTCAGCGCCTCGCCGGTTCGGGCTCCAGCCGGGGCGGCGGAACCTTCCAGTACGGGGAGGGGACGTGCGCTTCCTGCATGATCGCACTCATGCGCGCCACCTCGTCGGGATGCTGCACCGCGACGTCGTGGCGTTCGCCGACATCGGCGGCCAGGTCGAAAAGTTGGATCGGTCCTGTGATCATGGGAATCCGCACCGCCTTCCAGGCGCCCATTCGCACGGCCTGTGCCGACCGGCGTTCGTAGAGTTCCCAGTAGAGGTAAGGATGCGGCCGTTGCTCCCGGGGTCGGCCCAGCAGCGTCGGCAGGAAACTGATGCTCTCGGTGTCGGCGGGCGGGCGCACCCCGGCAATCGCGGCGGCGGTGGCCATGAAGTCACCGAAATAGGCGATGTGTTCCGACACCGCGCCGGACGCGATATGTCCCGGCCAGCGGACGATCAGCGGCACCCGGATGCCGCCTTCGTACAGGTCGCGTTTGATGCCGCGGAGCGGTCCGCCGGAATCGAAAAAGGCCGGATCGACGCCGCCCTCGGCGTGGGGACCATTGTCGGAAGTGAAGATGACGATGGTGTCATCGGCCAAACCGAGCTTCTGCAGCTCGGCGAGGATCTTCCCGACGTCGTCATCCAGCCGCGTAATCATGGCCGCCTTCGCCTTCTCGGGGGCGGGCCAATCCCGATCGGCGTAGCGACCGAGGGTGGGGATTTCCATGCCCCGGTCGCCGGCCTCGTCGTTGGCATGGGGCAAGGTGAAGGGTAGGTAGAGGAAGAACGGCTGTCCCCGGTGCCGGTCGACGAAGGCGAGCGCTTCGGTCAGGAAGAGGTCGTCGCTGTAGACGACCTTCCGGGTGGCGACGCCTTGACCATAGGGCCCCGGGTGGGGCACCACGTTGGGCAGGGGCACGCGGGCGTCATCGCGGACGAGAAAGGTGGGGTAATAGTTGTGCGCGTGGGTCTGATCGATGTAGCCGAAGAAGGTGTCGAAGCCCTTCTGCGTCGGCCTGCCGGCGCTGCCTTCCTCGCCGATGCCCCACTTGCCGATCGCGCCCGTGGCGTAGCCGGCCTCCTTGAGCACCTGGGCGACGGTGACATCCTGCGGACGCAGGCTCAGCTTGGCATTGCCGCGAATGAGGCAGTGGCCGGTGTCCTGTCCGGTCATGAGCACATTGCGCGACGGGGCGCAAACGGTTGAACCGGCGTAGAACTGGGTGAAGCGGATGCCCTGGGCGGCGAGCCGGTCGAGGTTCGGCGTGGCGATCCGCTTCTGGCCGTAGCAGCCGAGGTCGCCGTAACCGAGGTCGTCCGCGAGGATCAAGACGATGTTCGGGTGAACCGGGGCTGGAGCCCGGGCGCGGGCATACGGTGCCAGGCAGCCGGCGGCGGCGACGCCGGTCAGGATTTTCTGCCGCAGGGAGGCCGGAGGCATGAGCTGGAGGGGCCGGGGGCGCGGATCAGGAAAGGCCGGATCATCTCCCGGGACCGCCGCCCCGTCAATCCGTCGTGCCGTCGCCCGGCATCGATTCCGCGCATCCGGGCTGGTCGTGCGCCGGCGGCATGGATTAGGGTGAAGCGATGCCCGAACTCCCGGTTCAACCCTTTCCGCCCGCGGCGGGCGGAGCCCCGTGGTCCCGGCCCTTCCATGTCATGGCGAAACCGGCGGGGGCCCGCTGCAACCTGGAGTGCGCCTACTGTTTCTACCTGGAAAAGGAGCCCGCCCTGTACGGCGGCGGGGGCGTGGTGCGGATGAACGACACCACGCTCGAGGCCTACGTCCGCGATTACCTTGCCTCGCAGCCGGGCGATGAGGTGAACTTCACGTGGCAGGGCGGCGAGCCGACGCTGATGGGGCGCGCGTTTTTCGAGCGGGCAGTGCGTCTGCAGCAGCATTACGCCGGCGGCCGGCGGGTGACGAATGCGCTGCAAACCAACGGCACGCTGCTGGACGATGCCTGGGGGGAGTTGTTGGCGCGCCACGGGTTTCTGGTGGGACTGAGCCTCGATGGACCGCGCGCGATGCACGACGCGTTCCGGGTGGATCGCGGCGGGCGGCCGACCTGGGAGCGGGTGATGCGCGGACTCGAGGTGCTGAAGCGACACCGCGTGCAATTCAACACGCTCACGGTCGTGCACCGCCGCAACTACCGGCACGGCCGCGAGGTCTACGAATTTCTCCGCCGGGAGGGGTCGGGCTTCATGCAGTTCATTCCCCTGGTGGAGCGGAGACCGCGACCCGGCGACGCCACGGCGCGCCTCGACCATGCGCCGCCGCCGGACCTGGCCGTCGAGTTGGCGGCCAGGTC
>JBJKRV010000339.1:0-4012 GCA_046704465.1 Opitutaceae bacterium
TGGAACCACAACCGGCGCGGACGAGACATGTGGGCGATGCGCCGGGCCCGCATGGCGGTGCTCGCGGAGCGCCTGCAGTTGACGCCGCAGCAGCGCAAGGAGTTCGAGACGATCATGCATCATCCGCGGCGGTTCGAGGCGGCGGTGCACCGCCGGATGCGGATGGAGGCGGTGGCACGGCGGCTCGATCTGAGCGCGCAACAGCGCCAGCAAATCCATCAGATCGCGACGAAGACCCGCGCCGCGCTGCAGCCGATTCGCGCCAACACGAGCCTCACGGTCGAGCAGCGTCGCACCCAGGTGCGGCAGTTGCTGGCGTCGAGCCGCACGGAGATCAAGGCCCTGTTGACGCCGAAGCAACAGGAGCGGCTGGATCGGATGCGGCACCACCTGCTCGCGCCCCTCGGCCCGCTGGGCTGAAGCGCGAACGAGCTGGCTTTCCCAGGGTCCGGGATCGATCCCGGACCCTTTTTTTGCGGCGGCGGGCTCAGGTCTCCAGGAGTTCCGCCGCCAGGCCGTAGCGCAGGTTGCGAATGGAATGGTGGAACGCGGTGAAGCCGCCGGCTTCCGCCACCGTCAGGACCGTCGTCAGCGCGGCGGGAAATACGTCGGCGCGCGCGGCCGGCAGTCCTCCGATCGCCGCCCGCGCTTCGAATCCGATGGCCGCGACCTTGTCCAGCAGCGTGCGCAGCGCCTCGACGGCGATCACCGGATCCACCTGCTCGATCGTCAGTCCCCGGCCGGCGGCCAGGATGGCCCGCACCGTCGTCATGGTGCCGCCGGTGAACACGGCGGGCGTTCCCCGCGGAAGATCGAAGCGAAACGCGCTTCGGTCCAGCGTCTCGCGGCTGATCCGCCCGACGGCCGCTCGGGCCGACACCGGAAAGGGCGCCCGGGGATCAGCCACGCATCGCTCGGTCAGCCGCACGCACCCGAGGGGCAGGCTGATCGCGCGTCCGGCCGTCCGGGCGCGAAAGGCCAGGCATTCGAGACTGCCGCCGCCGAGGTCGAAGACGTAGAAATCGCGAAGGACCGTCAGCGCAGGGTCCGTGAGCAGGCCGCGTCCGACCAGGTCCGCCTCCTCGCGTTCGCCGAGAATGCGCACCGTCTGTCCGGTCTCGATGCGAACCCGGCCGGCAAACTCGGCGCCATTCGCCGCATCGCGCACGGCGCTGGTCGCGACGAGGGCGGTAATGTCGGGGTGCAGGGGCCGCAGCCCGTCCAGCAGTTGCCGGATTGCCTCCAGGCCGGCCTGCATGCCCGCCTCGGCCAGCCGCGGCGGCGTCCGGCTCAAGCCGGCGCTGATCCGGGCATCGATTGCGCGGGTGCCGAGAACCTCGAGCGCGCCGCGTTCGTCGCGCGCGGCGGCGAGCGATTTGATCGAATTGCTGCCGATGTCGATGACGGCAACCACCCTCCGGGACATGCCTTCATGGCCGCAAAAAGGGGCCGGCGGCGCAAAGGGAAAATGGCGCCCGGCGGCGGCTCTGGACACCTACAGCCGGAAGTCCGGCGGCGCGATCAGGACCGTGAATTCGCCCTTGAGGCTGGTGGCGGCCAGGTCCGTGCGCACCCCGGCGGCGGCGCCGACAAGGAAGGTCTCGTGGATCTTGGTGACCTCCTTGGCGATGCAGATGACACGGTCGGGACCGAGAATGTCGACCATTTCGCCGGCGAATTGGGCGATCCGGTGGCAGCTCTCATAGAGCGCCAGCGTGTAGGGAAAATCCCGGTATCTTTCGAGAAAGGCGCGCCGGGCGGCCGACCTGGGTGGCAGGAAGCCGGCAAAAAGGAATCCGTTCGTGGGCAGGCCGGCGGCGCTGAGCACACCGAGCAGCGCACTGGCTCCCGGCACGGGCACCACGGGCAGACCCCGCTGGCGGCAGGCGCGCACCACCCGGAAGCCGGGATCGCTCAGTCCCGGTGTGCCGGCATCCGTGACCACCGCGATGGATTTCCCGGCCGCCAGCAGCTCGGCGAGGCGCCCGGCGGCCTCCTTCTCATTGTGCTCGTGATAGGCCACCAGTTCGCGCCGCAAGCCGAGGCGGGCGAGGAGGGCTCCGGTCGTGCGGGTGTCTTCGCAGGCCACCAGGTCGACGGCCGCGAGGATGGCGCGGGCCCGATCGGTCAGGTCGGCGAGGTTGCCGATCGGGGTGGCCACCACGTACAGATGGCCGGCGCGCGGAATGAGTGAAGCGTTATCCATCGCCGCGCTAGGACTCTACCGGCCAGCGGCACGCGACAAGCAAAATGCGTCCGTCCGCCGGGCGCCGGCCGCGCCGTCACTGCCCGGTGCCCATGCCCGGGATCTGTCCCTCCCACGGGGCCGGCGTGGCCCAGGGAATGGTGGACGAGTCCGTGCGCGGAGACACGCACCCGGCAAACAGGGTGGCCAGGGCGACGATCAACAGCGCGGCGAGCAAAGGTCTCTTGACTGCGTTCATGACGGTGGCGTGAGGCTGGACGACGTAATTTGTGCTCGGTTCCGCGAATGTCGAGCCCGGACCCGATTTCAGACGCGCCCCCAGCCGGAGGGTTCCATTCATCCCGCTCGGGAGAAGGCGGATTCCCACCAGGGGGCTTTCTCCTCCTTGTGAACGCCGGAGCCGGGGTTGGCCGCGAGGTGCTCCAGGATCTTATAAACCAGCTCGGCCTGTTCCGGTTGACCCACTTGCGCGGCCAGCGCCTCGGCCGTCAGCGCGGCGCCCGCGGCGGCCTGCAGCGCGGCGTCGAGCTTCCGCTTGAGGGCGATGACGCCGCCGGCCGCCTTCTTACCGGCTTCGACTCCCGGTTGATGGTAGGCGTTGATGCCGATGAGCGTGGCATAAAGCCCGACCACCCGTTCGTAGAGGGCGATCAACATGCCGACGCTTCGCGGCGTGACCTCGTCGAGCGTGATCGTCACCGAATGCCGGTCCTTTTCGGTCAGGGCATCGCGTGTGCCGAGGAGAAATCCCTGCAGGTAGTCGCCGCTCGTCACTCCGGGCTCGACCTCGAGACTTCCGCCGGCGCGGTCGCGCCGCACCTCGATGAAGGTGACAAAGAAGTTGTTCACTCCCTCGCGCAGCTGCTGGACATAGGCATGCTGGTCGGTGGAGCCCTTGTTGCCGTAGACGGCGATGCCCTGGTTGACCACGCGCCCCTCAAGGTCGAGTTCCTTGCCCAGGGATTCCATCACGAGTTGCTGCAGATAGCGCGAGAAGAGAAGCAGGCGGTCCTTGTAGGGCAGAACGACCATGTCCTTTGCGCCGCGCCCGTCGGTGGCCCAGTACCAGGCCGCCGCCAGCAGGGCCGCGGGATTCTGCCCGAGGGCGGGCTTGCGGGTCACCTTGTCCATCGCCGCCGCCCCGGCGAGCATCTGGTCGATCTTGATCCCCTGGAGGGCGGCGGGGAGCAAGCCGACCGCGCACAGCTCGGACGTCCGGCCTCCGACCCAGTCCCACATGGGGAAACGCGCGATCCAGCCCTCGGCCTGGGCGATCTGGTCGAGCTTCGAGCCCGCTCCGGTCACGGCGACAAAATGCCGCGGGTGATCGAGGCCGGCGGCTTTGAAGGCCGCGACCGCCTCCAGCATGCCGTTGCGGGTCTCGACCGTGCCGCCCGATTTCGAGATCACCACCGCCAGCGTGCGCTTCAGCTGGCTGCCGATTTGCTTCAGGACGAGATCCATGCCGTCGGGATCGGTGTTGTCGAAGAAATGGACGCGCATCCGGTCGCGGCCCGCCTTGAGACTTCCGAGCGCCTGGCTGACGAACTGCGGCCCCAGCGCCGATCCGCCGATCCCGATCACAAGCACCTCGCGAAATCTGCCCGCGGGTCACGCGATCTCGCCGCGGTGGACCTTGCCGGCAAAATCCTTGATCCCGGCGAGGGTGGAGGTGATCGCCGCGGCGATCTCCTCGGTGGGCGCCAGCTTCGGCGCGCGCAGCCAGTAATGGCCGACCATCCGGTTTTCGTCGGGGTTGGCGATGGCGCCCTTTTCGAGCGCCTCCATGGCGGCAAAGGCCTGGGC
>JBJKRV010000340.1:0-3043 GCA_046704465.1 Opitutaceae bacterium
CGGAGGCCGCGCCGGCCCAGGCTCCGGAGACCGCTCCGGCCGAGCCGGCCGTCCAGGCCGGCGCCTGACCTGCGCCGGTTTTTCTCCCTTGGCGCCGGGGCCGCGGCGCGCGAGACTTGCACCAACCGGGTTTCCCGGCTCGGCGTCATGGATCTCACACTGGGTGTCGTCCTCTATTGCCTGCTGGTCCTCGGGTTTTTCTTCGGGGTCTGGATCTACTACGACCGGCGCGATCACGGCCGGTTTGAGGCCGAGCGCCGCAAGCTGACGTTCCACTGCATTCGCTGTGATCACCTCTACACCGGAAGCGCGGCCTCGGAGACCTGCCCCTGCCCCCGGTGCGGCTACGTCAACACGCGGCTGAAGTTCTAGACCGACGCGGACGTTCCGGCATGGCGGCCGCGAGTTCCGGAGAGCCGCCGTCGGACCGGTGCCACCGCGATTCGTTGTTGCCACGTTTCCCGGCATCCTTTCATAACTCCCCATGGCACAGACCATCGCCGTCCTCGATTTCGGCTCCCAATACACGCAGGTCATAGCGCGCCGGATCCGAGAGTGCCAGGTCTTCTCGAAAATCTATCACTTCTCCACGCCGGCGGCGCGTCTGCGGGAGGAGGGCGTGATCGGCATCATTCTCTCGGGCGGACCGAGCAGCGTGTTCGCCCGCAATGCGCCGTTGCCGGACCGTGCAATTTTTGAACTCGGCGTGCCCGTGCTGGGCATCTGCTATGGCATTCAGCTCTTCGGCCATCTGCTGGGCGGTCGCACCGCCCGCAGCGACCATCGGGAGTATGGGCACGGGACGCTCCGGATCCGGCGGGCGGGGCCGCTCTTCGCGGGCCTGCCGCGCCGCCTGCGGGTTTGGAATTCCCATGGCGACCGGGTGATCAAGCCTCCGCCGGGCTTCCGCGCGATCGGCGTCACGGAGAATTCACCCTACGCGGCGATCGAGGATGCGCGGCGCCGGTTCTATGGCATCCAATTCCACCCCGAGGTCTTCCACACCGAGCACGGAATCGGGGTCATCCGCAATTTCCTGGTTGGCATTTGCGGCGCCCGGCAGGACTGGTCGATGCGCAACTTCGTCGCGCACTCCGTGCGCGACATCCGCAATGCCGTGGGCGGGGGCCGGGTCATTCTCGGCCTGAGCGGCGGCGTGGATTCCTCCGTCGCCGCGACGTTGCTGCACAAGGCCATCGGGCGCCAGCTCACCTGCGTGTTTGTGGACAACGGCCTCCTGCGCCAGGGCGAGCGCGAGGCCGTGGTCGCCCTTTACCGCCGGCACTTTCACATCGACCTCCGGGTGGTGGATGCCTCCGCGCTCTTCCTGCGCCGGCTGCGCGGCGTCACCGACCCGGAGCGCAAGCGCAAGATCATCGGCCGCACCTTCATTGCCGTGTTCGAGCAATCGCTGAAGTCGATCGGCCACGCCGATTTCCTGGCCCAGGGCACGCTCTATCCGGACGTCATCGAGAGCGTGGCGATTGGCGACAACCCGGCGGCGCTGATCAAGAGCCACCATAACGTCGGCGGCCTTCCGGACCGGATGAAGCTGCGGCTGATCGAACCCCTGCGCGAGCTGTTCAAGGACGAGGTGCGGGCGGTGGGCGTCCGGCTGGGGCTGCCGCGCGAGGTGGTGTGGCGCCAGCCGTTTCCGGGCCCGGGTCTGGGCGTGCGCGTGATCGGCGCCATCACCCCCGAGCGTCTCGAGGTCCTCCGGCGGGCCGACGCCATTCTGCAGGAGGAAATGATGCGATCGGGCTGGTACTGGAAGGTCTGGCAATCCTTCTGCGTCTTTTTGCCCGTGAAATCCGTGGGAGTGATCGGTGACGAGCGCAACTACGCCTGGGTGATCGCGGTGCGGGTGGTGGAAAGCACCGACGCGATGACCGCGGACTGGACCCGGGTGCCCTACGACCTGCTGCAATGCATTTCGAGCCGCATCACCAACGAGGTGCGCGATGTGAGCCGGGTGGTCTTTGACATCAGCTCCAAGCCGCCGGCAACCATTGAGTGGGAGTAATTTTTCCCGTTGCGAACCTTTGCGCCGCGAACAAGTCTCACCGAATCGCGGTATGCGCTTTTCCCGATGAAGCCTTCGGTGTCGATGCGAATTCTGGGGGCGCTGGCGGGTGCTTGCGCCGCGGCGGGTGCGATCCGGGCCCAAACCGCGTCGGAGATTATTGCGAAAGCCCGCCACTACCTCGGAGGCGATGCGAAACTGGCGGCAATTCACTCCATTCATTACGTGGGCACGATGCAGTCGCACGAGCACACGGCCGCCGGACCGCAGTCGATCACCGCGGCCATCGAGATCATCCTCCAGAAGCCCTTCCAACAACGCATCACGCTCACGACCGCCAAGCAGATCGAGACCACCGGGTTGGATGATCTCCAGGCTTGGCAACGGATCGAGGAGGTGGCCGATCGGAGCCGCCAGCAGTTGAAGATTCTGGTGCCCGACGCCATCAAGCGCCTGCGCGCCAACACGTGGGAGAACCTGAATTTCTATAAGGGCCTCCGGGCAAGGTATGGCGAAGTCAAGGTCCTCGGACCGGCCACGGTCGACGGCGTCGCCACCGTCGAGGTGGCCTTCATCCACGGACCCGGCATTGTCTTCTATCGCTACTTCGACCCGACCGACGGCCGCCTGGTTTTGACGGAAACTCCCCAGGGTGGAAAGATCCGGGAAGAGGGCCGGATGATGGTGGATGGCGTGCGTTTCCCCCGCAAAATCGTCACCACCACCGAGGTTCGCGACGCCCAGGGCCGGCCGGTGAAGAATTCGATCGTCGTTTCATTCACCAAGATCACCCTGAACGAAACGTTTCCGGACCGCGTTTTCGCCGTTCCGCCAGTGCCGCCGCCCCGGGAACCACGGATGGGGCCGGCGGCGTCACCGTCGTCCTGAAGCGCGGTGGAGGGTCCGACGGGAGGGGGAGCGGGTCCGCTAGCTCGTTCGCGGGGCCCGGATTGGCGGCGACTGTTGCCTTGCCACTCCAGAGCCGGCGGGTTTGCGTCTAGGTCGCATCCGTCATGAGTC
>JBJKRV010000341.1:0-5045 GCA_046704465.1 Opitutaceae bacterium
CGGCCGGGAGCCGGCCGTCACGCACACCATGGTTTTCGGCTGCTCGGTCAAGTGGGCGGAGAAGGCCGCCGGCAACCGCCGGTGGCGCGAACGGGTGGACCGGGAGCCCGTGACGCTCGAGGCGGCGGGCGCCGCCGAACTGGCCGCCCTGCGCGCCAACCGGGCCTCGGGCAGGCTCCGCGTGATCAACATCTGGGCCACGTGGTGCGGTCCGTGCGTGGCCGAGTTCGACCAGCTGATCGAGACGAACCTCATCTACCGCAACCGCGACTTTGAACTGGTGACGGTCGCGGCCCAGTACCCCGACGAAAAGGAAACAGTCCTGAAGTTCCTGCGCCAACACCACGCCTCGAGCCGCAACCTGCTGTTCGCCGAGACGGACAAGTACAAACTCATGGCGGCGCTGGATCCCGACTGGAACGGCGCCCTGCCCCACACCCTCGTGGTCGCCCCCGGCGGCGAAGTCCTGTACCGCGCCACCGGGGAGTTGGATTTTCTAAAGCTGCGTCGAGTTCTCGTCCCGGCCCTGAACCGTCTCGCCCCGTGGCCGGGCCTGGGACCGGTGAAGTAGCCCACGCCGCCGAGCACCCGGCGGCGGAAGACGATGGCCGGCGGGGCCGGCATCGATCGTTCTCTAAACGTTCGCGACAACAAGAAAGGCAACCAATGATCACGTCCCTGCCCAGCGGAACCTACCAGGCGGAAAAGGCCAACCTCGCCGGATCGGAGTTTCACGCCGTGAACCTGAGCGGCTCGAAATACCACGACGTGAACCTCCGGGACAGCGTGTTTGAGAACGTCGCCTTCACCCGCAGCACGATCCGGAATGCGTGCCTGGGTGATGTCTCGATCGAGGACGCCAGTTATGTCGGAATGCGGATCGACGGGATTCCGGTCACGGAGCTGCTCCGGGTCTACCGGGAGATTCACCCGGCCGGGTGCGATTTTCCGGGTCAATCGGCGCGCTGAAGGCCGAAGCTTTAGCCCCAAAAAAATTCCCCTCCCCAATCGTTGGTGTAGACCCGTCCGCCCGCCGTTGCCCTGCGGGCTATGGCGGGCACCTTTCCGATTCGGAAAGGTGGTGGACCCGACGAGGTTCGAACTCGTGACCTCCGCAATGCCATTGCGGCGCTCTTCCAACTGAGCTACGAGCCCATCGCAAAGGCTCGTAACATCAAAGTTTCACTCCTGAAGGCAAGGACTTTTTGGATTCCGGGCCGTGGGGGCTTGAATGCGGGGGCGTCGCGGCAAGTGCCGAGGTGACAAGTACCAAGGGCCGAGAACGGGAGGGGTTCCGGCACCCAAACGCCAGAGGATCCTGGAAGCCGGCGCCTCCCCTTTTTCCGCCTTCCGCCTCTCAATTCGCTGCTCGCTCGCGGATTGGGCCCGTTCTCGCCATCACTTTCACTCGCGCCGCGTCACTCATCCTTCATCCGGAAGGTGATGGTCCAGGTGTCGGGCTTGCCGTCGGGTTTCGGGCCGATCGAGCCCAGCCGCCGGAAGGCCTCGAGACAGGACTGGTCGAAAGCCTCGTTGCCGGACGAGCGCACGATGCGCACGTCCGTGATCGTGCCGTCCGCAGCGATGTGGAAGCGCACGTCGGCCGACAGCAGATCGGACAGCCCCGGGGGCTTCTCGTGATTCTGGCGCAGGGCCACGATCAGGCGGGCGATGTATCCCTCCAGGGCCGAATGCTCCGTGGCCGTCAGGGCGGTGCCGCCCGATCCCGCCCGCGAGCTCGCCGCCCCCCTCAGGACGCCGTCGGCAATGCCCCGCACGTCGATGCGCGGCGCCCGGATGGGGCGGCGCACGCGGGATTCCGACGCCGACGGCGCCTTGGGCGCGCCGAAGCGTTTCACGTATTCCTCGTATGACATCCGCTGCTCGTGCTCCGCCGGCGCCCGTTCCCGGACCGCGGGCTTCGTCTCCTCCCGGGTGCGTGTCACCGGCGGGCGCGCCTCGGGTTGCCTGGGAACCGGCACCGCCTCGGCTTGCCTGGGAACCGGTACCGCCTCGGGCCGGGCGGGCGCGGGGGCAATCCGTTCCCGGTGGCGTGGCGCGGGCGGCGCCGGCGGGAGCTTGAGCTCGACGGTGTCGCCGTCCTGGGTCCCCTTGGCCGGGGCCTGCGTCGCCGTCAGGTCATTGCCCGGACCGGCGACCAGTTCGAAGATGCCCTGCGGCGGCTTGGTCTGGGTCCGGACCAGAAGTACGACCAGCGCGATCGCCACGATCGCGGCGATGTGCAGCGCCACGGCGTAGAAGAACGCGGTTCGCGTCTTCGCTACCATCGTCAATCCCCCGTTTGCGTGTCGAACGTAATCCGGGTCAGATTGTTTTTCAGCAACAAACTCCACAGGCGCACGACCTGTTGGTACTGGAGCGACCCGTCGGCGCGAATGCGGATGACCGGCGGCTTGGCCTCCTGCCCCAGTCCGGCCACCAGCGTGCCGAGCTCCTCAAAACTCACCGGCCGGTTGCCGAAGTAGTAGTGACCGTTGCGGTCGATGCTGATGGCCTGGAACCGGGTCTCCGACGAGGGCTGTCGCTGGGGGAGCGGCGCCTCGGTGGGGAGGTTCACCGGGATCGTCTGTTCCTTCTGGATCAGGGGCGTCGCGATCATGAAGATGATCAGCAGCGTGAACCCCAGGTCGATGAGGTTGGTGACGTTGAGATCCGCGATCGGATGGGCGGCGCGGTGGCGGCGAAAGGTCCGGGCCATGGTCGGGTGCTCCTACATCTGCATCTCCAACTCGATCCGGTCGGCGAGGCTGCTGGCGAAGTTCTCCGTCTCGGTGACCAGCAGCCGGCTGCGGGCGAGGAGGATGTTGTATCCGAAGACCGACGGGATCGCGACGACCAGACCTGACACGGTCGTGAGGAGCGCCGCGGACACGCCCGGAGCCAGCGTCTGGATGGTGGCCGTCTGCTGCACGGAGATGGCGCTGAAGGCCGTCATCACGCCCCAGACGGTTCCGAGCAGGCCGAGAAACGGCGCGCCGGAGACGATGCTGGCCAGGAAGATCATGCTCGACTCGTAGCGCAGCGTCTGCCGCGCCAGACCGCGCTGCAGGGCGTTCTCCGCGTGCTCGAGGCGCGCCCGGAGGGTGTCCTCGCCCTTCTCCTTGCCGATCGCCGCAGCCCGCCAGTAGGCCTCGATCGCGTCCGCGAACAGGTCGGCATAGGGAATGACACGGCGGCTGCGGAAGGCCTCCGGCAGGTCGAGCAGCGTGCGCTGCTCCCGCAGGCGTCCCTCGAAGCCGCGGTTGAGCCGGCTGAGGCTCTTCAGCTCCATGTGCTTGCCGAACATGATGGTCCACGCCACGAGGCTGAACACGGCGAGCAGGACGGTGATGACCTGGCCCACCGGATCGCAGCGCAGAAACAGCTGCCACGGATTGACCACCGCCAGCGACGGCACCGACAGGACCCACGGAGACATGGCCGCGAGTGTTGGCGCGATTGGCAGAAGCGCGCAACGAAAATGACCCGCCGCGGGTCCGCGAATCTGGTTGCGGCCGGCCCCCGGCCGTTTTTTCCTGACCTTCCACCCGTATGGATTTCAAGACCCGCACCCTGGAGGAGCTGCGCACGCAAAGGGCCTCGATCGCCGGCCGGTTTGCCGTCGTGGGCCTCGATGGTTTCGTCGACCGCATCGTCCACCCCGTCGCCACCCGGCATGGGCAGGGCGAGGCTTTCACCCCGATCCCGACCATCGAGGAATTCGGACGCCGCATCCTGGCGGCCGCCGGCAAGAGCACGAACATCGAGCTGGCGCCCCGGCTGGAGAAGTTGGGCGGCAACGGCCCGATCATGCCCAACGCCCTGCTCGCGGCCGGGCTGCGGGTGCGCTATGTCGGCGCGCTCGGGTCCCCGTCGGTCCATCCCGTCTTTCAGGAGTTCGCCCGCCGGACCGAGGCGGCCACGCTCTGCGAGCCGGGCCTGACCACGGCCGCCGAATTCACCGACGGCAAGATCATGCTCGGCATCATGCAAAGCCTCGACGACATCACCTTTGCGCGGATGGTCCAGGTGTTGGGCGAGGGGGCGGTGCTCGACCTGCTGTCCCGGGCGGACCTCGTCGCCCTCGTCAACTGGACGATGATTCCGAACATGACCGCCATCTTCGAGGAGCTGGCGGGGCGGGTCTTCCCGATCCTGCCGCCGCGGGAGCGGGTGTTCTTCTTCGATCTCGCCGACCCCGAGAAGCGTTCGGCCTCCGATCTGACCCTGGCCTTGCGCGCGATCGCGAAGTTCCAGGCCTTCGGACGCGTCACCCTCGGACTCAATCTCAAGGAGGCGCAGCAGGTCTTCTCCGTCCTCGGTCTCGGCACGGAGACGGAGGACGAGCGGGGCCTGAGGTCGATGGCCCGCCAGATCCGCCAGCAGTTGTCCCTGGCGACGGTGGTGATCCATCCCCGGGAGTCCGCCGCGTGCGCCACCCGGGACGACACCTGGTGGGTGCCGGGCCCGGTGGCGGAGAAGCCCCTCATCACGACCGGAGCGGGCGACCATTTCAACGCCGGCTTCGTCACCGGTCAGCTCATCGGCCTGGGCCCCGAGGCCTGCCTGGGGCTTGGTGTCACCACGTCCGGGTTCTATGTGCGCACCGCGCGCAGCCCTTCGCTGGGGGATCTTGAAACGTTTCTCGCCCAGTGGGTCTAAACCGTCATAACCTCTTTCGCGCATGAAGAAGCCAACCAAGCGGGTTCGAGCCGCACGCCGGGCCAAGCCCGCCGCCCGACTCATCAGCAACCGCCGCGGGGTCCTGATCTCCTTTGAGGGCTCCGAGGGCAGCGGCAAGAGCACGCAAATGGCACATCTGGCCGAGCAGCTCCAAAAGCTCGGCCGCGAGGTCATCTCGACCCGCGAGCCCGGCGGTACGGAGATCGGCGAGCAGATCCGCAACCTGATCCTGCACAATTCGCGCGGCGACGAGATGTGCGCCGAGACCGAGCTGCTGCTCTTCGCCGCGTCGCGGGCCCAGCTTGTGCGCGAGATCATCGCCCCCAACCTCCTCCGCGGCGTGGTCGTGCTGTGCGACCGCT
>JBJKRV010000342.1:0-3619 GCA_046704465.1 Opitutaceae bacterium
AAGAACTGCAGACGGGTGCGGAATCGTTCGGCGAAGCGGGCGATCCGGTGCAGGGTCGTCACGGGCTGCGCCAGCTGCGGCATGACCCCGTCGAACGACAACGCGAGGTGCTGGAAGCGGACCACCAGCTCCCGGTTCACCTGGTGGCGCCGGTCCCCGCAGACGAACTGGCGCAACTCGCCGGCGGGGTCGGGGGCGGGCCCCAGCCAGCGCTGCAATCTCGCCCGGACGCCGGGCGGCGTGACGTCGGAGGTGAAAAACTCCCACCACTCCTGAAAAGGCCGGTCGCCCCCTTCGCCGCGAAAGAGCCCGTCGTAGATCTGGCGCACGCGGGTGCGTACCGCGGTCAGGTGGGCCGCGAAATCGGCGGGCACGGTGAAACCGGCGGTGCGAGCCACCGCGGCAATTTCGACGTCCTCGGCGGGCAGCAGGTGGGTCCGACGCTCCTCGCGCATCTGAATCGCATGTTCCACGCGCCGCAGGAACCAGTAGGCCTCCGTCAGGAATCCGGCCTCCGCCGCCGGCATCAGGCCGTACCGGACCAGTTGGTCCAGGGCGGCCGTCGTCGCGTCGGTCTGCAGGAAAGGGTAGCGGCCGGCGTGGAGCAACTGGTAGGCCTGGGCGATGAACTCGATTTCGCGGATCCCGCCGGGCCCGGATTTCACGTCGCGCGCCAGCGTCCGGGCGCCGACGATCTCCTGCTCGGTGCGGTTCTTCATCGCCGCAACCTCGGCCAGCAGCGAAGGCGGGGGATGACGCGGATAGCGGAACGCGTGCAGGCTTTCGAGCAACTCGGAGCCGAGGGCGAGGTCGCCGGCGACGGGTCGGGCCTTGATGAGCGCCATGCGTTCCCACGTCTGCCCGGCGGCCGCGTAGTAGCTTTCGAGGCTGCTGAAGGAGCGGACCAACGGGCCGTGGGCCCCCTCGGGCCGGAGGCGGACGTCCACCCGGAACAGGAAGCCATCGGCGGTCTGCGCCTGCAGCAGGGACGTGATGGTTTCGGCCACCTTGGTGAAGTACTCGATGTTGGCAAAGACCCCGGGCTGACCGGCTTTGCGGCAGTGGCCCTCGCCCTCGTAGAAATAGATCAGGTCGACGTCGGAGGAGAAATTCAGCTCCTGCCCCCCGAGCTTGCCCAGGCCCAGTACGCAAAAGCGCGCCGGGCGGCCAAGGGCCTCGTCCCACGGCTCCCCGTAGCGCGCCGACCAGCGTCGAAGCGAAAGGAACAGGCACTCCCGCAGGCAGAACTCGGCGAGACGGGTGAGCTCGGCCACGGTTACGGACGGCGGTGCGAGGCCGTTGACGTCGCGGTAGGCGATGCGGAGGGTCATCTTGCGACGCCAGCGGCGCAACGCGGCCAGGTATTCCTCCGGGTGCGCATCGGCCGGGTCGGCCCCGCGGCCGGACGTGCGCCATTCGTCGATCAGCGCCTGGTAGCGGAAATCGATGTCACGATTCCGCGGTTGCTCCAGCCAGAGGCAATAATCGGGATTCTGCCGGAGCAGGCGGGCGTAGAGCGGACTGGCGTCGGCCAGGCGCTCAAGGCGCGCCCAGGCGTCGTCAGGCAGGGCACCAAGCTCCCGGTCGGGGTGCTCCTGGCGCAACCCTTCGCGAAAGCTCGCGGGTGGGGCGGAGCGGGGTGACGAACTCACGTCGGGGTGACTTCAGCGATGGCTGAGCACGTCTCGCGCCTCGTCCAGCAGGCGCTTTTCCTCGTCGGTCAGCGCGCCAAATCCTTCGCTGTTGATCTTGTCGAGAATCCGGTCCACCTCGGCCCGCAAGTCACTCCGGTTCGAGATGTTGACCTTGAAATGGGTGGTCACGGCGCGGGTCCGACGCCGGCGACGGAGCCAGCGCGGCAGTTCGATCCGCGATCCCGTCAGGCCGGACAACAGACTGACGCGGCCGGCGATGCGGTAGTATCCGTAGGCGGTGAGCATGGCGGCGAGGTCGGCCACGTGCCCGTTCCACAGCGGCGAATGGTGGCCGGTCGCCTCGTAGAAAAGAAAGCCAATCAGGTCGAGCGTGATCCAGCACCAACAGAAGAACTTCGGCTTCACCGTCACCGGCACGATGAAGAAGGCCAGAAAGGTCATCCGCTCATTGGCGTGGTAGCAGCAGTAGAGTGCAAAGATGCCTGCCAGGGTCGCCAACGGCCCGTAAAGCAGCCAGTCGACCCCCACGAACGAGAGGGCGCACCAAGCCAGGCCGCCGGCGAGAATCATGCCGCCGTACAGCCAGGCGAAATGCTTGGTGCCGATCTGGTCGCGAACCGCACCGCCGAAGAAATAAAGCCCCAACAAATTGAAGATCAGCACGAACACACCGCCGGTGAATCCGGCGGTGTTCTGGAGAAAATTGTAGGTGAACAGGGTCCAGATCCGGTGCCCGTGCAGGACGGCGTCACCGGACAAGCCGAACCAGGTGTAATGGCCGTACAGACTCAGCCATTTCTCCGCGATTTGCTGGGCCAGAAACAGGACGACGTAGACCACCATCAGACTCTTCACGAAATCGAACGGAGGCGTGGCCGGCGCCTCGCGCATGTATTGTCGGTCCGATAGCATCTGCAGGACAATTAGGAGGACACCGGGGCAAACTCAAGTCCCCGCCGCGATCTGATGAGGGACTGGTTCGCCCGGGGAAAAGAGCGCGGTCGCGGGATGGTCGTTTCCGCGACGGGATACCCCTTGACAGCCATCCGTATTCGTTTTTTTTCGCCGTTGATCATGGCCAACAAAGCAGACAAGTGGGAAATCAACGCCCCCGGCAAATTCTACGTGGATCAGCAGTGCATCGACTGCGATCTCTGCCGTGAGACGGCCCCGAATTTCTTCACGCGCTCCGAGGAGGGTGGATACTCCTATGTGAGCAAGCAGCCGACGAGCGAGGAAGAGATCGCTTCGTGCATGGAAGCCTTGGAAGGCTGCCCGGTCGAAGCGATCGGCAACGACGGCGACCAATAGGCGGCCACCCCTAGTCCTGCCGCCGTGGCGGCAAAGAAATCAGCGCCGGTTTTCGGCGCTGTTTTTTCCCTTAATAGTTAACCTGAAATCAAAATGAGATTAACAGAGATCGGACGCATGACGACGACTCGCCGTTGGCGGTGGTGTGCCCGCCGGACGCTTTGGCGGGCCGGTTGCTGCGTTTTGTGGCTTGTCCCGGCCGCCGCGTTCGCGGGGGCGGACCAGCCGGAGCCGGTGCAGCTTCCGCCTTTCTCCGTCTCGTCCCCTCGGGTGGCCCTGCAGAACCCGACGGAATCCTATGCCATGCCGATCACGGCATTGCGCTTCGAACCGCTGGTCGACGTGGAGGCGCGGGGTGGAGCAGAAAGCCAGGCGGATGTGACGATCCAGGGCGGCACGTTCCTGAACACCGGCTTTCGCATCGGCGGGTTGCCGCTCTTCGATCCCCAGACCGGACACTATAACGCCGGAATTCCGGTGGCGCCGGAACTGCTGTCCGGACCGCAGGTGTTGACCGGCGTCAACAACGCGATCGACGGTTTCAACGCCGACGTGGGCACCGTCGACTATGAATGGAAGCGCATCGAGTCCCGGGGCCAATTGACGGCGGCGGCCGGCCAGTATCACACCTACAACCTGAGTCTGTATGAGGG
>JBJKRV010000343.1:0-4159 GCA_046704465.1 Opitutaceae bacterium
AGAAGCAGGTCCGTGGATCCACGATCCAATCTGCGGCCCCCCGCAGGCTTGATCGTGGTGTATCGCGAGGTGCAGAAATGACGCTGGCGCCCCGCCGGCGTTACCAACGAACCGAGTTCATCCTCCCGGCCGGTCCTTTTTCAGAAAGGGTGAAAACAGGTCGATCGGGACCGGCAGGATGGTTGTCGTGTTGTGCTCGCTGGAGATCTCGCGCATCGTCTGCAGGAAGCGGAGCTGGAGCGCAATGGGCTCCTTCTGGATCATACCGGCGGCCATGACCAGCTTCTCCGCAGCCTGGTACTCGCCCTCGGCGTTGATCACCTTGGCCCGGCGCTCCCGTTCGCTTTCCGCCTGCCGGGCCATGGCGCGCTTCATGCCCTCGGGCAGCACGACGTCCTTCACCTCCACTGCGGTCACCTTCACCCCCCATGGATCGGTGTGCCGGTCGATGATTACCTGGAGCGTCTGGTTGATCTTTTCGCGCCGGGCCAGCAGTTCGTCCAACTCGGCCTGCCCGAGGACGCTGCGCAGGGTCGTCTGCGCCAGCAGGGAGGTGGCCTTGAGGAAGTCCTCCACCTTGATGACGGCGGCCACCGGATCGATGACCCGGAAATAGACCACCGCGTCGACCGTCACCGGCACGTTGTCCTGGGTCATCACCTCCTGCTTGGCGACGTCGATCGTCACCACCCGCAGGTCCATGCGCACCATGCGGTCCACGATGGGAATGAGGAAGATGAGGCCCGGTCCCTTGCCGCGCAGCAGCTTGCCCAGCCGGAAGATGACGCCGCGCTCGTTTTCGCGCAGCACGCGGATCGTCAGCGGCAGCACGACGATGGCGAGAATGGCCGCGGGGACGAACCACGAGGCCAGATTGAACAGGGTGTCGTTGGATTCCATGGCCGCCTCCGTTACTTTTCGAGGGGTTTCACTTTCAAAGTCAGACCGTCCATGCCGACCACCTCCACGGCGTGCCCTGGCTCGACCGGGACCTCGCAGACGGCGTTCCAGTACTCGCCCTCCACGAACACCCGCCCGCCCGACGCGCTTACCGGCGTCAAGGCGGTGCCGGGCCGGCCCAGCATCGACTCCCGCCCCACCCGGACCGGCAGCCACTGCGCCCGGAGGCCGGCGCCCACGATGAAGACGAAAAATGCCGCGGTGATCAGGGCCGCCGGCAGGATGTACGCGAACGAAAGGCTGAAACCGGGCCCCGCACGGTTGAACATCAGCGTCGCCCCCAGCAGGAACGACAGGATGCCCCCGGCCGTCAGCACGCCGTGCGTGGCCGCGAACACGTCCACGATGAACAGCATCACCGCGAGCCCGATCAGCGCCAGACCGGCCAGGTTCACGGGCAGCACCGCCGACATGTAGAGCACCAGCACCAGGGCGATCGCCCCCACCACCCCCGGCAGGATCGCCCCCGGGTTGCTGAGTTCGCCGATGACTCCGTAGATCGCCACGAGCATGAGGAAGAACAGCACCTCGGGCCGCCAGAGCACCTGGAAGATCCGTTCCCCCGTGCCCATCGGAATCGCCACCACCCGGGCCCCGGCCGTGTGCAGTGTCCGCCCCCGGACCGCGCGGCCGTCGAGCTGCCGCAGCAATCCGTTCAGATCCGGCGCGATGATCTCGATGACCTTCAACTCCAGCGCCTGCTCCGCCGTGATGGAGGCGCTTTCCTTCACCGCCGAGAGGGCCCAGGCGACGTTGCGCCCACGGCGTTCGGCGATCGCCTCGATGGTGCTGGCGGCAAAATTCTCCAACTTTTGCCGGGTCGCATCGTCCACCTTCTCCCCGGCGCCCCCCAGGCCCAGCGCCACGGGATGGGCGGCGCCGATGCTGGTGTTCGGCGCCATGGCGGCCACATCGGCCGCCAGGGTGACGAAGCAGCCGGCGCTGGCGGCATTGGCACCAGGAGGTGTCACATAGACCACGACCGGCAGGGGCGCGGCATAGAACCGCTGCACGATCTCCTTGGTCGAATCGAGCAGGCCACCGGGCGTGTCGAGTTCCACGACCAGACAGTCGCATCCATCCCGCACCGCCACCTCGATCGCCCGCCCCAAATAGCCGGCCGTCGCGGGATTGATGGTGCCGTTGACCGTCGCCAGACCCACGTTGGCGCCGCGCAACCCGGCGGCGACCTCCAACGTCAGCGAAACGGCCAGCTGGATGGCGGCACCTCGCTTCATGACGGCCTCGGCGACTGGGAGGCTAGCGCCGGATTCGGCGTCATGCAACCCTGCCGATGACCGGTTCGCGGGTCGGCCTCCGGCCAATCGCCGGCGGTGGGACCGATCTCCGATCCCGCCACCCTGGCGGAGGCCGGCAATCGGCCCGCATCCGACGGCCGTTCCGGCTCGCCTCCGGGCGCCATCCACCACCCGTCCCGGGACGGCGGCCATCTGCATGGTTGACACCTATCAATTGTTGCAGGAGTTAAATATCCATGGGTTCCACCGCTGAAGCCTGTGCCCGCGACGTGCTCGAGACGGTGCCGCTGGTCATGCGGTTCGTTCGCGAACGGGTCCGGCGCGGAGGCGCCGCCGGCCTGTCGCTCCCGCAATTCCGCACCCTCGCCTTTCTGCAACGCTCGGACCGGCCGTCGCTCTCGATGGTGGCGGGTCACCTGGGCCTGTCGTTGCCGGCCATGTCGCGCCT
Source organism: Opitutaceae bacterium (assembly GCA_046704465.1). Taxonomy (GTDB): domain Bacteria; phylum Verrucomicrobiota; class Verrucomicrobiia; order Opitutales; family Opitutaceae; genus Fen-1467. The sequence continues at coordinate 2,668 of JBJKRV010000343.1, forward strand.
GGTGGGGGGGCTGGATGCGCGCGGGCTGGTCGAGCGCCGGCCGGACCCGTCCAACCGCCGGCAGATCACCCTGGTCCTCACGACGCGCGGCCAGGCCACGGTGGCCGCCGTTCGCCAGGACGTCCGCCAGGAACTGGCCGCCGCGTTGCGCAGCCTACCCGCGCCCGAGCGGACGACTGTCCAGCAGGCGATGCAGGCGCTGCGCCGCACCTTCGAACCGCCGTCGGCGTCGCGGGCCGGGATCCGTCGGAGCCGATCATGAATCCGCCGGTGACAGCGGCGATACGGCCCGCCCCCACCGTCGTCGTCACCGGTCCCGCCCGGGAAGGGATCGCCTTCCTGGCGCGACTCCTGGGCGAACTGGGTTTCCGGACCGGCTCTTCTCCGGAAATCCTGCTGGTCGGGGATTCCGTCACCGGCATCCGGCTGCAACAGGTGCTGGCGGACCGGCAGTTCACGATCACCCATGCGTACATCCCCGTGGATGAACTCGCGGGTGGCGATCATGACGGAACAACGGACGGCGCCAAGGTCCCGACCACCCCGCCGCCGACCGGCAGGTCATCGGCGCGCCCATCGGGGTTGGCCCAGGATTTCTTCCAACTCATCCACACGCTCACCCTGCACGAAGTGCCGTTCACACTGCTGTGGCACACCCGGTTGCGGGGAGACTGGGCGTACGCCTATCACAAGTTGTGGCCCTTGGTGAAGACGATCGACCCGGAACGGTTTCGCACGGCGTTTGGCCGGATTGCCGCGGCGGCGCGCACGATTCCGGCAGACCCGGCCGCTGTCGCCGCACCCGACCACGCCGCCGATCTGCCGCCGACTCCGTGGCCTTTGGGCGATCACTCGCCGCAGACCGCGTGATCCGCCGCCGGATTCGCAGACCGGACCCTTGCGCCTAGTGGGCGGCGAACGCCCGGTACGAGTGGGGCAGGACGGTGAAGGAGAAACGGGTGCGTGTCGGCGGGGGCGGCGGCCGGACGAACGCGCGAAACTCGGCGGGCACGGCGTGCACGACCTCCGGCGCGGGGGCAACGTCCCGGCCGGTGAGCAGGTCCTGAATCCGACCCACGTGGCCGGCCACGGAAACCGTGACTTCCGCCACCGTGGGCAGGTAGTTCTGGACGATGAACGTGTTGTTATCGTACCGGAACAGGGCGACCTGCGCGGGGGCGTCGTCGAGCCGGATGGGTTCGTCTTCACCCAGGATGCCGCGGATGACCGAGAGCGCGTCGGGCGGAAAAGCGTAGAGGTCGGCCGGATCGTTGGGGATGGTCAGGACGTAGAGCTTTCCCTTCGCGTAGTCGCACGAGAGGAGGATCGGATAAGTCGTGCCGCCGGGCGAGACCCCGAGGACGTCACCCCAGGCGTCGTGGGTCAGGATGTTGAAATACTTGATCTCCGGGATGAAGAGATTGCGCGGAGTCGCGAGGGGATCGGGCGCGCCGGGCTGCCCCGACGATCCGAACATGCCCCGGAAGCGCGC
>JBJKRV010000344.1:0-6743 GCA_046704465.1 Opitutaceae bacterium
CGCTCAAGCTCGACGGCGGCAGCGCGCACTGCGAGGACGGTCCCCTCGGCGCCGCCGCCTTCGATGCGGCGGAGGTGCGGCGCGTCGAGCTGTTGAAGGCGGCCGGGTTCAACGCGGTGCGCACGGCGCACAACCCGCCGTCGCCGGCCTTCCTGGACGCCTGCGACCGCCTGGGGCTGCTGGTGATCGACGAGGCGTTCGACGGTTGGGAATTGCACAAGACGCCCCACGATTACGGCACCTATTTCAAGGCGTGGTGGCGGCGGGATCTGGATTCCATGGTGCGACGCGACCGCAACCACCCGTCGGTCGTGATGTGGAGCATCGGCAACGAGGTCTACGAACGGGCGCTCCCGTCCGGGGCACGCATTGCGCGGATGCTCACGGACCGCATCCGGGAACTGGATCCGACGAGGCCGATCACGGCGGCGATGAACGGCACCCGGCCCGCGTCGGACTGGGACAAACTCGATCCGCTGTTCGCCACCCTCGACGTCGCCGGCTACAATTACGAGATCGGGCGCGCCGCCGCCGACCACGCCCGCCTGCCGTCGCGGGTGATCATGTCCACCGAGTCGTATCAAAGCGCCACCTTCGCCCAGTGGGCGGCGGTCCAGGCGCACCCGTACGTGATCGGCGACTTCGTCTGGAGCGCGCTGGATTACCTCGGCGAATCGGGCATCGGGCAGGTGTACCCGCCGGGCGAGAAGGCCGAGCCGCACTGGATCGGCTCGCATTATCCGTGGCACGGCGCCTATTGCGGCGACATTGACATCACCGGTTGGCGCAAACCGGAGGCCCACTACCGCGACATCGTCTGGGACCGCGGCGAGATGCTCTATGCGGCGGTGCGCGTGCCGACGGCGGACGGCCGGCCGTGGAACCTGACGCCATGGGCCATGGAGCCGGCGCTGCCGAGCTGGACCTGGCCGGGGGACGAGGGCCGCAAGCTGACGGTCGAAGTCTATTCGCGGTACGATGCCGTGCGCCTCTACCTGAACGGCCGGCTGCTCGGCGAGGCGCCCACGACCCGCGCCCAAGAGTTCAAGGCTTCGTTCCAGGTGCCGTACGCGCCGGGGACGCTGCGGGTGGCCGGGATGCACGCCGGACGGGAGGTGCGGGATTTCACGCTGGTCACCGCCGGGCCGACCCAGCGGCTGCAGTTGGCCGCCGACCGCGCGACCATCCGCGCGGACGGCGAGGATCTGGCCTTTGTCACCGTGCGGGCGACCGACCGCTCCGGGCGGTGGCGGGCCGACGCCACGCCGCTGGTGAAATTCACTTTGAGCGGACCGGGTGTCATCGCCGGCATCGGCTCCGGCGACATGACGACGCTGGAATCCTATCAGGCCAACCCGCACCGCCTGTTCGAAGGCCGGGCGCTAGTTGTCATCCGGTCGACCGGCAAACCGGGGGAGGTCCAACTGACGGCGGCGGCGCCGGGATTGGTCGGGAGCTCAGAGACCATTCGCGCCGCGCCCTGAGCCGGGAACCCTTAGGCACAGAATCCGCACCTTCCTCCTTCTTCTCCTGCCACTGTCGCTGGTGGCGGCGCTGCGGGCAGACGTCACCTGCCCGGCGCTGTTCGGCGATCACATGGTGTTGCAACGCGACCGTCCGGTCGCCGTCTGGGGCGAGGCGGCTCCGGGCGAACAGGTGACCGTCGAATTCGCCGGCCAGAGCCTGGTGACCACCACGCCGGCCGACGGTCACTGGCAGGTTTTCCTCAAGCCGATGCCGGCGAGCTTCCAGCCGCGGACGCTGACGATTCGCGGCCACAACACGCTGCGCTTCTCCGATGTACTGGTGGGCGAGGTCTGGCTGTGCTCGGGGCAGTCGAACATGGGCAAGCCGCTGGGGCCGCGGAAAGGCCAGCGGCCGACCAACAACTACCAGGAGGCGATCCGGCAGGCGGATCATCCGCAACTGCGCCTGTTCAAGATGCCGTGGTACGGCCGTCCGAAGAAGGGCGTCATCGGCCTGCGCTGGGTGCGCTGCACGCCGGAGACGGTTGCCGGCACGCAGTTCTCGGCCGCGGGGTATTATTTCGGGCGCAAGCTGCTGCAGGCGCTGGACGTGCCGGTGGGCCTGATTCAGTCGACCTTCGGCGGCACGCAGATCGAAGCGTGGATCCCGCGATCGGGTTTCGAGAGCGATCCGGCCCTGCGCGACCTGGTGAACGTGCGTTATCCGGCCTGGGTCAAGGGCGTGCAGGCCACCGATCTCTACAACAGCATGATTGTCCCGCTGCAGCCCTACACGGTGCGCGGATTTCTGTGGTACCAGGGCGAGAGCAACGTCATGGAGGCGCAAGGCGCCATCTACACGAACCTGATGCGGGCGTTGATCCACTCGTGGCGGGCGGCCTGGCACGAGCCCGAGGCGCCGTTCTATTACGTCGAGATCGCCCCGTTCGACTACTCAAAGTGGGACAAATTCCCGCGGCTGGAGACCCCGGAGGCCCTGCCGGTCTTCTGGGAGGCGCAGACCCGCGTCCTCTCCGTGCCGCACACGGGGATGGTGGCCACGACCGACCTGGTGAAGGACATGCGTGACATCCATCCCCGGGACAAACTCGACGTCGGCGTGCGGCTCGCCCGCCTGGCGCTGGCCAAGACCTACGGGCGGCGCGAACTGGTGGCGCAGAGCCCGCAATTCCAGGCGATGAAGAAACTGCCCGGCGGCCGGATCGAGCTCAGGTTCAGCCACTGCGGCACCGGCCTGGCGAGCCGGGGCGGCGGGCCGCTGGACTGGTTCACCATTGCCGGCGCGGACCGGCACTTCGTGCCCGCCAGGGCGAAGATCGAAAGCGACAAGGTCATCGTGTGGAGCCCGCAGGTGGCCGATCCCGTGGCGGTGCGCCTGGGGTGGGACGAGCTCGCCAACCCGAACCTCGTGAACTCGGCTGGGCTGCCGGCGATTCCCTTCCGCACCGACGACTGGCCGGTGGAGATCGAGCGCCCGCAGGAGCATCCGTATAAATACCCCGTGAACTGAAGCATGGCCCCTCCGACCGACGCGTCCCTTGCGCATTTTCCCGAGTCATTCTCATGAAACCGATGCACCAGTCCGCCGGAATCCTGCGGCAGCGCCCATTCCTCAAGCTCGGCGTCCTGCTGCTCTCGTTCGCCGGCATGCTGGCTGCAGCGCCCGGCGGCGCGGCGCGGCAAGTCATCCCGTTTCCCCAGGGCCCGGCCCGGCCGGTGTCCGCGGCCGACATGCAGCGCGTCTACCACGAGGTGGAGACGCCGTACAAATACGGCGTCATCCTCCGCCCGGATGCGCCGCACGGGCTGGTCGACTGCCCGAGCGTGTTCCGCTACGGCGACCGCTGGTACATGCTGTACGTCTCCAATTACGACCGCGTGGGCTACCAGACCAATCTGGCGGTGAGCGACGACCTGCTGCACTGGAAGGCGCTCGGCGTCATCCTGCCCTTCGCGAAGCGCGGCTGGGACGCGTGGCAGGGCGACGGCGGCATCGCACTGGTCGACCCGACGTGGGGCGGCTCGTGTGCCATCGAGCCCTATGACGGCCGGTATTGGCTGTCATACATCGGCGGCGCCAAGCATGGCTACGAGCCGGACCCGCTGAGCATCGGTCTCGCCTGGACGAAGACGCCGGACCGGCCCACTCCATGGACGCGGCTGGCGCAAAATCCGGTGCTTTCGACGATGCAGCCGGACGATCGGCCCTTCGAGAGCGTGACCCTTTACAAGAGCACGATCATCCGCGATCCGACGGACAGCCTGGGCTATCCCTTCGTCATGTTCTACAACGGCAAGCGGCACATCAACAACCACGAGTCGATTGGCATGGCGGTGTCGAAGGACATGGTCACCTGGCGCCGCTTCGGTGAAACGCCGGTCATCGACAACGCGCCCGGCAAGCCGGCGATCAGCGGCGACCCGCAGATCGTGCGGATGGGCGACCTCTGGGTCATGTTCTATTTCGGCTTCCGCTGGCGGCCGCATGCGTTCGACACCTTTGCCTGCTCGCACGATCTCGTGCATTGGACGAAGTGGACCGGGCCGGATCTGATCCAACCGTCCGAGCCGTGGGACAAGACCTTCGCCCACAAGCCCTGGGTGCTGAAGCACGACGGCGTCGTGTATCACTTCTACTGCGCGGTGGGCGACGAGGGCCGGGTGATCGCGCTGGCCACCTCGAAGGACATGCACGCCGCGGCAGCGAACCGGTGATTGCCGCCCGCATTTCCCGCGATTGAATCTGCCATCATGAATCCGCGCGCATTGCTGCCGGCCACCCTGCTCGGCCTACTGTTGGCATCCTCTCCATTTCCCGCCCGCGCGGCCGGGCCGTCGCCCGACTCGGAACTCATCTGGTTTGACGCGCCCGCGGCGCAGTTCACCGACGCCTGTCCGCTGGGGAACGGCCGCCTGGGCGCCACGATCTACGGCGGGGTGACCGACGAGCGGGTGGTGTTGAACGAGACCGGCATGTGGTCGGGTAGGCCGCAGGACGCCGACCGACCGGATGCGGCGAAGGCCCTGCCGGAAATCCGACGCCTGCTGCTCGAGGGGAAGAACTACCAGGCGGAGCAGCTGGTCAACGCCAGCTTCACCTGCGCCGGCAAGGGCTCGGGATTCGGCGCCGGAGCCAACGACCCGTACGGCTGCTATCAGGTGCTGGGAAACCTCCGGATCCATTTCACGCAACCGGGGGCCGCGGACAAGGTGCGGGATTACCGGCGCCAGCTCGACCTGGCCGACGCGATCGCCCGGGTGAGTTACGAACAGGACGGGGTGCGATACTCGCGCGAGGCGTTCGTCAGCGCTCCCGACCAGGTGATCGTGCTGCGGCTGGCGGCGAACCGGCCGGGGAGCATTTCCTTCGACGCGCGTCTGACGCGGCCGGAGCGGGCCACGACGGCGGCGGACGGACGCGACGGCCTGAAGATGACCGGCCAGTTGAACAACGGGACCAACGGGAAGGGCGTGCGCTTCGCCGCCAACCTGCGGGCGATTGCCCACGGCGGCACCGTGCGCACCGCCGGCGACGTCCTCGAGGTGCGCGGCGCCGACGACGTCCTGCTGCTGGTGACGGCGATGACCGACATTCACACCTTTGCCGGACTGCACAGCGATCATCCGGAGCGCGCGGCGACAGCCGGGATGGCGAAGGCGGCGGCGAAGTCGTACGCGGCGCTGCTTCGAGCGCACGTCGCCGACTACCGCCAGTGGTACGATCGGGTCAGCCTGCATCTGGGTCCGACCAACCCCGTCACGGCGGGCCTGCCGACGCCGGCGCGCCTGCAGGCGTTCGAGACGGACGGCCACAACGACCCGGGCCTGGCCGCCCTGTACTTCAATTTCGGGCGGTACCTCCTCATCTCTTCCTCGCGGCCCGGCGGCCTGCCGGCGAACCTGCAGGGCCTCTGGGCCGACCAGATCCAGACGCCGTGGAACGGCGACTGGCACCTCAACGTGAACGTGGAGATGAACTATTGGCCGGCCGAGGTGTGCGACCTGGGGCCGCTGACCCAGCCCTTGTTCGCGCTCATCGCCTCGCTGCAGAAGCCGGGAGCGAAGACGGCGAAGGACTACTACGATGCACACGGCTGGGTGGCCCACGTCATCACCAATCCGTGGGGCTTCACCTCGCCGGGTGAGTCCGCCACCTGGGGCTCGACCACCACGGGGTCGGCGTGGTTGTGCCAGCACCTGTGGGACCACTACCTGTTCACGCAAAACCGGCAGTTCCTCGCCTGGGCCTATCCGATCATGAAGGGCTCGGCCGAATTCTACCTCGACATGCTGATCGAGGATCCGGCCAACCACTGGCTGGTCACGGCGCCGTCGAATTCGCCCGAGAACTCGTTCTATCTGCCGGACGGCCGGATCTGTCACATCTGCCTCGGGTCCACCTTCGACATGCAGGTCCTGCGCTATCTCTTCGGCGCCTGCATCGACGCGTCGCGCATCCTCGGCGTGGATCCCGCGTTCCGCCACGAGCTGATCGCCAAGCGGGCGCGCCTGGCTCCGACGCGGATCGGCCCGGACGGCCGCGTCATGGAATGGCTCGAGCCGTACCGCGAGGTGGACCCGCATCACCGGCACGTGTCGCATCTCTGGGGCCTGTACCCCGGCGACGAGATCGGGCCGTACTCGACTCCGGCGCTGGCGGCCGCGGCGCGCAAGACCCTCATCGTGCGCGGCGACGGCGGCACCGGCTGGAGCCTGGCCTTCAAGGAATGCCTGTGGGCGCGCCTGGGCGACGGCAACCATGCCTACCTGCTCCTTTGCAACCAGCTGCGCCCGGCCCTGCCGAACACCGAGGCGAACCATTTCACCGGCGGCACGTATCCCGACCTGCTGAATTCCGGACCGCCATTCCAGATTGACGGCAACTTCGGCACGACCGCGGCGATCGCGGAGATGCTGCTGCAGAGCACCCCGGGCGAGATCGACCTGCTGCCGGCGTTGCCGGCGGCGTGGCCGGACGGCCGGGTGATCGGGCTGCGCGCCCGCGACGGCTTCGCGGTCGACCTGGCCTGGCACGGCGGAAAGTTGGAATCGGCGCGCATCCGCAGCGTCGTCGGTACGAAGACGCGGGTGCGGTATGGCAGCCGGGTGGTCGACCTGGCCCTTCCGCCCGGCGGCGCGGTCACGCTCGACGGCGCGCTCCAGCCGGAGTGATGGCGTTTCGATCCCGGGAAAGGACCCGGGGCCGGCCACGACCCGGCACACGGCAAATCCGAGCCCGTCGCTGGATCCCGCGCG
>JBJKRV010000345.1:0-2595 GCA_046704465.1 Opitutaceae bacterium
ACGGGAAAACTATTTCGCTCGTATGCGGCCTGTTTCTGGCCACCCCTGTCATCGTGATCGAGCGTTCAAGCCACATGCGGGCGATGACCGGCGGTTGACGGCCCCGGCCCCTCCGCGGCCCGTAGACATCGAAACGCGGATGCGATAAGGGAGACCGACTTCGGGGGCTTCTCCGAAACGCCGGGAATTTTCATCGGGAAGGGTTGGCTATGGACATCGTCGTCGCGGAAAGACTGGGCGGAAGGCAGTTCGGCAAGTCGACCGAAATCTACAAGTTCGAGAAGATCAAGCGGGCCAAGAACGCGGCGGCGAAGAAATTTCCGCATATCCCGATCATCGACATGGGGGTGGGCGAGCCCGACGCCCCGGCCGACCCCAAGATCGTCGAGGTGCTGGCCGCCGAGGCCGGAAAGAAGGAGAACCGCTTCTACTCCGACAACGGCATTGCGCCCTTCCAGGAGGCGGCGGCCCGCTACATGGAGCAGGTCTATGGCGTCGCCGGACTCGATCCGGCGGAGCAGATCGTCCACGGCCTGGGCTCCAAGCCGATCTTCGCCATGCTGCCGCTGTGCCTGATCAATCCGGGCGACGTGCTACTGACCACGGTGCCCGGCTATCCGGTGATGGCGACGTACACCCGCTACGTCGGCGGCCAGGTGCATCCGCTGCCGCTGCTCGAGAAGAACGGATTCCTGCCCGACCTCGACGGGATTCCGGCGGATGTCCTCGGCAAGGCCAAGGCGATCTACGTCAACTATCCGAACAATCCGACCGGCGCGATGGCGACCGCCGATTTCTTCCGCAATCTGGTCGACTTCGCCCATCGGCACGGCATCGTCATCGTCCAGGACGCCGCCTACGGCGCCCTGACCTACGACGGCCGCAAGCCGATGAGCATCCTTTCGACGGACGGCGCCGAGGAGGTGGCCGTCGAGGTGCATTCGCTGTCGAAGGCCTACAACATGACCGGATGGCGGCTCGCCTTCCTGACCGGCAACAGTCACCTTGTGAAGGCCTACGCCACCGTCAAGGACAACACGGATTCGGGCCAGTTCCGCGCCATCCAGAAGGCCGGCATGTTCGCGTTGGCGCATCCCGAAATCACGGCCGGCATCTGCGGGAAGTATTCGCGGCGTTTCGACCTGCTGGTCGGGGCCCTGAAGGGCGTCGGCTTCTCGGTCAAGAAGTCGCCGGCGACCTTCTATCTCTACGTCGCCTGCCCCAAGGGCACGGAGTCGGGCTTCACCTTCGAGAACGCCGCGCAGTTCTCGGAGTTCCTGATCATGGAGGCACAGATCTCCACCGTGCCGTGGGACGACGCCGGCGCCTACGTGCGCTTCTCCGTCACCTTCGAGGCGGACGGCCCGGAGGCGGAGAAGAAGATCATCGGCGAGGTGCGCGAACGGCTCGGGCGTCTCAAGCTGGTGTTCTGAAAGGGCGAGTCGTCCGCGCGTTCAGGAGGCCAACGAGCGGTCGAGGGTGCCGGCGAAGCTGGTCGCCGCCGGCCCGCTCATCATCACGTGGCCTTCGTCGTTCCATTCGATGCGCAGGGTCCCGCCGTCGAGGATGACCTCGGCGGCGCGCTCGGCCAGGCCGCGCCGGTGCGCCGCCACCAGGGTCGCGCAGGCGCCGGTGCCGCAGGCCTGGGTGATGCCGGTTCCGCGTTCCCACACCCGCATGCGCAGCCGGGTCGGCGACAGCACCTGGACGGCCTCGACGTTGATGCGCGCCGGGAACAGCGGGTGGTGCTCGACGCGGGGACCGACCGTCTCGAGGGGGATTGATTCGGCATCGTCGACGAAGAAGACGGCGTGCGGGTTGCCGACGTTGATCCCTACGGGATCGCGCAGCGGCCCTTCTTCGATCCCCATGTGCAGGGTGTCCATGGCCTTGGCCAGGGGGATGTCCCGCCAGTCCAGGCGGACCGGGCCCATGTCGACGGTGATCAGCCCGTTGCCGCCGGCCGCGGCGTGCAGCAGGCCGACCACGGTTTCGATGACGACGGCATCGGTGCAACGCTCCTTCATGACCATCGAGGCGACGCACCGGGTGGCGTTGCCGCAGGCCTCGACCTCGCTACCGTCGGCGTTGCGGATGCGCATGAAGACGTCGGCGGCGCCGTTCCGCGGCGGCTCCATGATGATGAGCTGGTCGCAGCCGACGCCGGTGTGGCGGTCGGCGATGGCCCGCACCTGATCGGTGGTCAGGTCGAGTGCGCGGCGGCGGGCGTCGAAGACGACGAAGTCGTTGCCGAGGCCGTGCATCTTGAGGAAGGGAAGGGGTTCCATGGGACTGTCCGCCAATGCGATTGCGTTCTCGTGGGAATTCAGGCGTGGGCCGAGGCGAGCCAATCGGGATAGGCCTCGCGGGCGATCATTTCCTCGACGGTCAGGCGCGGACGGACCACGGCGAAGGTATCGTCCTTGACCAGGACCTCGGGAATGAGCGGCCGGGTATTGTAGGTCGAGGACATTGACGCGCCGTAGGCCCCCGCCGAGCGGATGGCCAGCAGGTCGTCGGCGCCGACCTCGGGCAGGGGCCGGCGCACCCCGAAGGTGTCGCCGGTCTCGCACACCGGCCCGACCACGTCCATCT
>JBJKRV010000346.1:0-2553 GCA_046704465.1 Opitutaceae bacterium
CGCGACCAGGGTGGCAGCGTCAAAGGTCTGCATGTTTTGCCGCCAGCCGACATCGCCGACGAAACGGGCGTTATCGAGCACAATGCGCTGGCGGCCGACCTTGAGGGTCGAATCCGCGATCGCGTAACTCAGCCACGCCTGATTCAGGTCGGTGACGGGCGGATCGGCGATCACGGTGCGTCCGGAGCCGCCCGGGTTGGTGCCGGCGGCGTTGTAGTCGTCGGGATTGCCGAGTGAGGTAACGTTTTCCCCCTGCAACATTCCCTGTAACCCGCCGACCGTCGCACTGGTGAAACCGAAGCGTGTGGCAAGGGTGTAGGCATTGGAATCGAGCAGGTTGGCCTGGTCGGCGTATTCCCAGCGCAGACGGGCGTCCAGGGAGAATGTGCCCTTGGTCAGCGCGGCGGCCAGGGGATCGTCCGCGACGGCCAGTCGAGGGGCCAGCGCACAGGCGCCGGCCGCGATCAGAAGGAGGACGCGAAGCTGCGTCCACGGGCAAGCTTGAAGGTTCATGGTGTGTCAGGTGGAGGAAAACACTGGGTCAGGAGCCGTCCGAGACCTGGGCCGCATAAGCTTGAACCAAGTCACGGTTTTCCACGGCGGCTGGGCGCAAAGCCGAGCGTTGTTCGAGGAAGCCGATCAGGTCCTCGCGGAGCGCGTAATAGGCGGGCTCCTCCAGAAGCGCCCGGCGATCGCGTGGCCGGGAGAACGGCACGGCCATCACTTCGCCAACGGTCCCGGCGCGACCGTCTGTCATCATGATCCCGCGATCCGAGAGAAACAGGGCTTCGTCGATGTCGTGGGTGACCATCAGCGCCGTTTTCCGATCGCGGCGGCAAAGCTCCACCAGCACGTCCTGCAGCTCATAGCGGGTGAGTGAATCCAGCATTCCGAACGGCTCGTCGAGCAGGAGCAGTTTGGGAGCGAGCGCAAATGCCCGCGCCAAGCCGACGCGCTGGCGCATGCCCTGGGAGAGCTCACCCGGCCGGCGATGCAGGGAGTCGGCCAGCCCGACGAGTTCGAGGTGACGCGCCGCGACCGCCCTTCGTTCGCGGCGGGCGGCCCGCCGATGCGTCTGGTTGACACCCAACAAGACGTTGTCGAGCGTTGAGAGCCAGGGTAGCAGGCAGGGCGCCTGGAAAACCACCCCGCGATCGGGTCCCGGGCCGACGACCTCCCGACCCTCCAAGATGATCCCGCCTTCGTCCGGCTCGGCCAGCCCCGCGACCATCGAAAGGACGGTCGATTTGCCGCAGCCGGAATGGCCGATGAGGGTGACAAATTCGCCCGGAGCCACATTCAAGTGGAAATCCTGCACCACGACGGTGCGGTCACGCGGCGACGGAAATGATTTGGTGACGTGGGAGATCTCGAGGTACGAAGTCATCGATGCTCCATCACCGGCACCAGCGCCGGGGCAGGCGCTGCCTTGGCCGGCGAATCGCGGCGGCGGGCCTCCCGCGCGTCGAATAGCCAGCCGGTGACGGCAGCCCGCAGCCGCTTGAATTCCAGGTCGTGATTTAGGGCCTTGCGGTTCCGAGGGCGCGCGAGAGCGACCGGGATCGATGGACCCAGCGTGGCGCCGGGACCGGGCGTCAGCGGTACGATGCGGTCAGCCAGCAGCAGGCTCTCATCCACATCGTTGGTAATGAGTACGACGGTCTTCCGGTCGGCCTCCCACAGGCGCACGATCTCGTCCTGCAGGCCGGCGCGGGTCAGCGCGTCAAGGGCCGAGAGAGGCTCGTCAAGCAACAGCAACTCCGGGTCGAGAGCCAGAGCGCGGGCCACGGCCACCCGCTGGCGCATGCCACCGGAGAGCTGCGCGGGACGCTTCTCGGCCGCCGCGGTCAGGCCGACAGTGGCGAGCTGACGCTCGACCAGCTCAAGGCGGCGTCTCCGCGGCCAGTCGCGGTAGCGGCTGTCCACGGCCAGGGCAACGTTTTCGCCCACGGTGAGCCACGGCAGGAGCGCGTAGGCCTGGAACACGACGCCGCGCTCCGGCCCGGGGCTTGTGACCGGCACCCCGTCCAACCGGATTTCCCCCGTGTCGGGCGCCACGAGCCCAGCCACCAGATTGATCAGCGTGGTTTTGCCGCAGCCGGAGAAACCTACGACGGCCACGAACTCGCCGCGCTCGATCCGAAGGTTGATCCCGCGCAGGACGCTGACGCGGTGCGCACCGGTGCCATATCCTTTGTCCACGCCGATGAGCTCGAGGTAAGCCACCGGATTCATCGCCCGGGTGAACGGTCATAGCTCACGAGCTGCTGCAACGTGAGCATCAGGCGGTCGAGGACGAATCCGATGAGGCCGATAGTAAAGACGGCCACCAAGATCAAGGCCAGCGTCTGGCTGCTGCCGTTCTGAAACATGTCCCACACGAATTTCCCCAGGCCCGGATTCTGCGCCAGCATCTCAGCGGCGATCAGCACCATCCAGCCGACTCCCAGGGACAGACGCAGCCCGGTGAAGATGTAGGGCAGCGCGTAGGGCAGCACGATCTTACGCAACCGCACCCACCATGACAGCCGGAGCACGCGCGCGACGTTGAGG
>JBJKRV010000347.1:0-3791 GCA_046704465.1 Opitutaceae bacterium
GTAATAGACGGTCTTCCGCTGCTCGGCCGCCGGCTTGCTGCCGGTGAACGGCGCCTCGAGGTAGCGGGCGCCACGCGCCTCCACCTGCGCGCGAAACCGGTCGCTGCTCGCCGGATCGATGGTGGTCGACTGGATGACGATCTTGCCTGGCCCGAGCGCCGGCAGGATGCGGTCGAGCACGGCCTGGACCGCCGGCGGATCGGCGACCACGATTTGCACCGCGTCCGCCGCCGCGGCGACCGCCTCCGGCGTCTCCATCCATTGCGGCATGGCCGGTTGCGGGGTGCGGTTCCAGCAGCCCGCCAGCACGCCGGCCGCGGCGTAATGCTTCGTCCACGCCCCGCCGATGATACCCAGTCCGATGACTCCGATCGTTTTCATGATGGTCCCACTCAAAGCACACCCGCCGCCCAATGCAAAGCCCGGCACGTCTTTTCGACTCGCGTGACGCGCGCCGCATCCGCCGGCACCGCACCCCGTGCTTGCTTCGTCCACCCCCAACCCGCGAAATCAGGGACGATGACGAACGTGGACCCGGCAGGAAGCGCCCTGGACCGGATGCCGGCGCTTCTACCGCTGGCCGGCTTTGTGCTGCTGCTCGTCCATCTCCACCGGCGCCGCGGCGATTGGCGCGAGTCGTGGATTGTCGCCGCCACGCTTTGGGGGACGCTGGTCACGGGGTTCACCGAAACGCTCAGCCTGTTTCACGGGCTGACGGCACCGGCGCTCGCCGCGCTCTGGCTGCTGGCGGGCGCGGCTCTGGCGGCCGGCCTGCGTCGCCGGCCAGCGACTGCCGCCGGGGCTCCGTGCGTGGAGTCCTCCCGCTGGGAGGTGCGTCTGATGGTCGGCCTGCTCGCCGTTTGGCTCGCCGGCCTCGGTCTCGTGGCCGTGACCGCCGCGCCGAACAACTTCGACGCGATGACCTATCATCTCCCGCGGGTGATGCATTGGATCCAGGACCGCGGGGTCGGATTCTACCCCACGTCGATTCAGCGCCAGCTCTACCTCGGACCGTGGGCGGAGTACGCCATTCTGCAATTCCAGCTGCTGCTCGGGGCCGACTGGTTCGCCAACGCCGTTCAGTGGTTCGCCCTGGTGACGGCCATTGTCGGAGTCTCGCTCATCGCGCGCGAGTTGGGCGCGTCCGCCCGCGGCCAATGGCTGGCCGCCGTGCTCACCGCCACGATGCCGATGGCCGTGTTGCAGAGCACCTCGCCGCAGACCGACCTGACGGCCGCCTGCTGGCTCGTCAGCGCGGTCGTCCTGATGTTGCTGGCGCTGAAATCCCCGGAGCGCGGCCGCTGGCTGGTCGTTCTCGCCGGCCTGGCTCTCGGCCAGGGGATCCTGACCAAGGCCACGATCTATTGCTTCGGCTTTGCCCCGTGTCTGTGGCTGGCCTGGGGGCTCGTCCGCCGGGACCGCGTCCGCGCCGTGCTTCCGCTGGCGGCCTTCGCGGCGGCCGTCCTTGCCGTCAACCTGCCCTGCTACATCCGGGAGATCCGGTTGTACCATTCGCCGTTTGGTCCGGCAGAGGATCCGGCGGAAGGATCCCTCCCCGCCGCCCCTTATGCCAATGCCCGTTTCACGCCCGCGGTCGTCCTCTCCAACACCCTGCGCAACGCCGCCCTCGAGCTCGCGTCCCCTTCACGGTGGCTCACCGGCGTGGAACAGACTGCGACGCGCCGAGCCTTGCACGCCCTGGGAATCGACCCCGACGACCAGCGCACCACCTGGACGGGCGACGTCTTTGCCTTGAGTCCCAACGTTTGGGCGAACGAAAACTACGCCAGCGACCCGCTGCAGTTCCTGCTCCTGCTCGCCGCGGGTGTGGCGGTTCTGTTTTTCCAGCGTCGGCCCCGGGGCGCCGGCACGCGCGTCTACCTTCTGCTCCTCCTCGGCGGCTGGATCCTGTTTTGCCTCGTCCTGCGCTGGACGATCTGGAACACGCGGCTGCTGCTCCCCCTCTTGGTGTTGGGCATGCCGCTCGTCGGACTGATGTTGGACCGTCTCCGCCCAGCCTGGCCGGTCGCGGCCGTCGCCGCCCTGGTCTTCGGGGCGGCCGTGCTGGTCGCCGTGCGCAATCCCTCGCACCCGCTGGCCGGAAGTCACCCCTACTACCGGCTGGATCGCATCGCCCAATATTACCTCACGAGCGGGCCGCAATTGGAACGAATTCACCGGGAGATCACCCGGCAGGTCGTCGACCTCGGCGCGACCCGGATCGGCCTCCGTCTGGGCCGCGACGATTGGGAGTATCCGCTCTGGGTTCGCTTGCAGGCCGCCGGCCTCCACCCGCGCATCGAGCATGTCGATGTCCACAATCGTTCGGCCCGCTACGCCGCCACCCTGCCGCCGTTTGCTCCCCAGGTGACAATCACGATCCAACTGGCCCGGCATCGCGTTGAGGTGACGCCAGTCGAGCCCCGGCCCGCGCCACCACCCGTGGCGGCCAAACCGCCGCTCACCCGAGGATCTCGAGCAGGCGCGTGAACAACCGGTTCACCTTTGCCTGGTTGGCCTTCACCAGCTCCCGAAAGCGCTCGAAGTCGATCGCCGCGCCCTCCAGGCCGTTGGCGTAGTTGTCCACCAAGGCGAGACTGTTGTAGCGCAGGCCCGCCTCGACGCAGAGGTCCGCCTCGAAGGCCGCCGTCATGCCGATGACGTCACCCCAGTGTCGGACGATCGCGACCTCGGCCCGCGTCTCAAAACGCGGCCCGCGCATCTGGACGTAGATCTTGCCGGTCTGAATCGTGAACTCGGGCGCGAGCTTCTTCACCAGCAGCGGGATCAGGTTGTTGGCGATGCCGGGGGCGCCTCCTTTCAGCTCGGTGTCGAAGAACGTCGCCGGGCCCTGCTGCAGCGCCACGTAGTCGCCGCACGAGACGAGGGTGCCCGGCGGCAGCTCCGGCTGGAGTGAACCGACGGAATTCAGCGACACCACGTCGCGAAATCCGAGATCGGCCAGCGCCTGGATGTTGGCGCGGTGGTTGATGGCGTGGGGCGGCAGCGGGAAGCCGTAGCCGTGGCGGTTGATGAGCACGTGGTCGCCGCGCCGTTTGTAGGCGACCAGACCGTGCCGGGTTTCAATTGAGCGCGCCTCCCAGGCCGCGAAGAGGTCGCTGTTGACGATGCTGGTGCCGCTCAAGAACGCGACTTTCATGCCGGCACTACGCCCCGCCCGCTCCCTCGAGGCAACCGCATTCCGGCGCCGGACGGCGCTTGCACGGGGGGCGGATTCGGCTTTCGCTCGGCCCATGCCACTGACCTTTGATCTGCCCCTGCCCGAGCTCCGCCGCTACCAGGGCACCAACCCGCGTCCTGCGGACTTCGATTCCTACTGGGACGAGGCCCTCCGCGAACTGCAGGCCCTGGATCCGGCGGTGGAGTTGCGACCGAACCCGGAGCTCTCGACGCGCGGTGCGGAATGCTTCGACCTGTTCTTCAACGGCGTGGGCGGCGCCCGCGTGCACGCCAAGTACCTGCGGCCGAAAGCCCCCGGCCGCCATCCGGCCGTGCTCCAGTTTCACGGCTACAGCATCAACAGCGGCGACTGGACCGACAAGCTGGCGTGGGTCGGCGAGGGCTTCTGTGTCGCCGCGCTCGATTGCCGCGGCCAGGGCGGTCAGTCGGAGGACGCGGGTGGCGTCAAGGGCAACACCCTGCGCGGCCACATCATCCGCGGCCTCGACGATCCCGATCCGAAGAAGCTGCTGAATCGCCAGATCTTCCTGGATACCGCCGGGCTGGCGCGGATCGTGATGGCCTTCCCGGAGGTCGACCCCGAGCGGATC
>JBJKRV010000348.1:0-2844 GCA_046704465.1 Opitutaceae bacterium
TCGCGCCCGGCCTGGGCCGCCCCATAGCCGGCGAAATGCGTCACGCAGGCGAGAATGGTGTCGTCCGCCGCCAGGTCGGTGCCCTGGAAGCCGCGCACGCAGGCGCGGGCGATGGCCGCGCCGAGGAACGGATCCTCGCCCGCACCCTCGGATATGCGCCCCCACCGCGGGTCGCGCGCGATGTCGACCATCGGCGCGAAGGTCCAGTCGATGCCGTCGGAGGCCGCCTCGGTCGCCGCGATGTGCTCGGCCTGCTCGATCCGCGGCAGGTCCCACGATGCCGCCCACGCAAGCGGGATCGGAAAGATCGTGCGGTAGCCGTGGACGACATCGAGGCCGAAGAGCAGCGGGATGTGCAACCGGGTCTTGGTCACCGCGAGTTGCTGCCACTGGCGCACCTGGGCCGCCCCGACGACGTTGAGCAGGCTGCCGACCCCGCCATCCTCGACGGCCGGACCGATGGCGGTCGCCGACGCCGGGCCGGTCAGCAGGCGCGGCGAGGAGTACTGGACGAGCTGGCCGACCTTCTCCTCGAGCGTCATGCGCGCGAGCAGGTCATGCACCCGGTCCGGAATTGGAACGGCGGACGGCGCGGACGCGGCGGCCAGAGGACCGGCAACGAACAGACAAAGGGTGGCAAAAAGGCAGAGGTGGCGCGGGCGGAATCGTGGCATCATGATGAGGATGGCCGGGGCGCGACCGCTGTCGGCACCGGGAATATCGTATCATGTTCGTGGTTTCGCCGGCATGCCCGGTCAAGAAGTAAACTCGCGCCGGGACGATCCGCGCCTGCGGTCGGGATTGCTTTCGGCGGCGTCCTGCTGGATTTTCCCAGCGATCCGGCTTCGACCCACACCCGCATGATCGTTCAACTTCTCCTCATCGGCCTCGGCGCCGCCGTGGCGACCTTCCTCGGCGGTCGGCTGGCGCTCAAGATCAAGGACCGGATGCACCTGGTGCTGGGGTTCAGCGCCGGCGCCGTGGTGGGCGTCGCCTTCTTCGACCTGTTGCCGGAGGCCGTCGCCACCGGTGGAAAATACTACGGTTCCACGGTGGTGACCGGCGTCGTCGCGCTCGGGTTCGTGGCCTACATGTTCGTCGACCGGATGTTCACCCGGACCGGCGGACACGACCCGGCGTCCGGTGCGCACGCCGACGAGGACGACGACCGGCGCGGGCACCTGGGCGCCGGCAGCCTCACGATCCACAGTTTCCTCGACGGCGTCGGTATCGGCCTCGCCTTCCAGGTTTCGGCGGCGCTCGGCGCGATCGTGGCCGTTGCCGTGCTGGTGCACGACTTTTCGGACGGCGTGAACACGGTCCACCTCAGCCTGTTTGGCGGCGGAGCGGAGAGGCAGGCCTACCGCTGGCTGGTGGCGGATGCGCTGGCGCCGATCGCCGGCATCGCCTCCACCTTTCTCTATCACGTGCCGGAGCGCTCCTTCGGCCTGGTGCTCGCCGTGTTCTGCGGATTCTTCCTCTACATCGGGGCGAGCGAACTGCTGCCCGAGAGCCACCACCGGCACCCCCGCCTGTGGACGAGCTGCACCACCGTGCTGGGCATGGCGGTGATCTACCTCGCGGTCCATTTTGCCAACTTCTGACGGGCGGACCGCCCGGTCATCCGGCCGCCCCGGGTGCCGATCCCGGCAGGATTCTCAGCCGGGTCATCCGCGCGCCGCCGATCTCCCCCGGCTGACTCATTTCTCCCGAAATGGAACCGCATCGGGGCCACCCGGTCGATCAGCCCGCTGCGGACCGCCGCTCCGTGCCGCCGTCAAACCCTACGCAAAATTGAGTGGTCGAAATTTTGGAATTTCCGGGGGGTTCCGACTAGGTTGCCGCCCCCCCTCCAAATTTTGGCCGTTCACCGCCCGTACCCGCCTGCATGAACATCACGGAAGCCTTGGTGCTTGAACATCGCGTATTCGCGACGGTCTTCAACCAGATCGAGCGGGCCGTGCCCGGGATGAACACCATCAGCGAAGTCCGGAGGCTCGCGGGCATCGTCGAAGCTCTCCTGGCGGAACACGGGGCCACCGAGACGAACCTCGCCTATCTGGCCCTCGATCACGTCATGCACGACCGGGGCCGGCTGGACCGTCTGCATCAGGACCACCGGGAAATCGACGAACGTTTGCAACAAATCGAATCCGCCGGCACGTGCGATGAGGCCCGCCGCCTGTTTGCCGCGGCGCTGCAGGCCACGCGCGAACACATGGAATTCGAGGAGCAGAACGTCTTCCCGCTGCTGGAGCAGGTCGTGGATCCGGCCACCCTGGCGGAGTTGGGCGAGATCCGGTTCCGCCGCTCCTCCCCGGAGCCGGTGGCCCCGTAGCCTGCCGGCCGCCGCGGAAAGCGGTCTCCAATCGCGAGCAACCAGTCTCATTTCCCCGCGCCTCGCCGTCGGCTAACATCCCCCGCGAGGCCCCGCCCCCATTCCCAGTCGGGACGTCGATGTTTCGCGACGCTGCCAGTCCACTCATCGCCGTCGTCCTGCCGCCACCTTCCATGAAACTGACCATCCAATCCCCGACGATTCCCAATCTTCCGTGGCAACCCCGGCCGGCCGGCAATGAAGACCTGGTCTGGCGGTACGATCGCAATCCCGTCATCGGCCGTCGTCCGCTGCCGCGGGTCACCGGCATCTACAACAGCGCGGTCGTGCCGTTCGAAGGCAAGTTCGCCGGCGTGTTCCGCACCGAAGGCATGGACCGGGTGCCGCACCTGCACGTCGGGCGCAGCCCCGACGGGCTCAAATGGACGTTCGAGCCGCAGCCGATCGACTTCCAATGCGAGGATCCCGAGGTGCGCCACCACGAATACGCCTACGACCCGCGCGTG
>JBJKRV010000349.1:0-4604 GCA_046704465.1 Opitutaceae bacterium
CTCCCGGCGGCGTCGATCGCGCCGCTGCTGCCGGCCATGCCGGCGAGGGTTATCGCCGCGAGCGGCGTGCGGACCAGCAACACGGCGGGCGCCGAGGTTGCGCTGCCGCTGGCATTGGTCGTGATGCAGCGGTAGGAGTTGCCGTTCATGGCCGCGGCGGCGTCATTTACCGTGAGGGTGGAGGTGGCGCTCCCGCTGTAGGTGGCGCCGTCGGTGGTGTTCGTCCAGGCGGAGGTGCCGGGCGCCTCGACCTGCCACTGATAGGTGGGCGGCGGGCTGCCGCTGACGCTGACCGAGAACGTGACCTTCTGGCCGGTGGAAGTTGAGACAGCCGATGGCTGGGTGGAGATTGAAGGTGGGCTGGCAGCCGCCGCGGGCAGGTTGAGCACCGTGGCCGAATAAGGGCCAAAGGTCGTGACGAAGGTGGTCGCGACCGTGCCCAGGCTGGAGGTGGCGATGTCGGGCGAGCCGGTCCCCGTTTTGGCCGCGTCGTCCTGTGGAATCCCGTACGAATAGACGGTGGCCGTCGTCTGCGGGTCGAAGCCGGTCAACGAGAAGGTGACGCTCTCCGTGGCCGTGGGACTCTTGTTGATGACGAGCAGGCCGAGAGAGCCGTCGGTATGCAGCACCGCAAAGGCGCTCAGCAGGTTGTTGTCGGAGGCGGCGTGGACGACGGTGTCGCCGGCGCGGGCGAAATGCGACAACAGCTTGAGGATGTAGTACGTCGGATACTTGTCGTAGTAGGTGGTCTCGCCGGTGGCGGTCGAGGGCATGGACAGGACGCCGTAGTCGCCGAACATCCGCCATCCATAAAGCGACGAGCTTTGGTAGCCCAACAGGTTGCCGCTGCTGTCCGTCGGGGGGCCGTTGCGCAACGCCCACCAGACGAGCGAGTCGAACTGGGTCTGCATGACGTTGGCAATGCTGTCCGCCATGTAGAGGCCGTTGACGATGCTGGTGGTCTGCTTGCCCGGATTGGAGGAGACCGAGTTGTTTTCGGTGACATCGAGTTCGACCCCGGCACCCGGCGAACCCAGGTAGTCGTTCAACTGCTGCCGGAGGTTGGCGGCGTCATTCGGCCAGGTGGCGGCGTCCTGCAGGAGCGTGGCGTCGTTCTCCTGGCCGGGCTGCTGCTCGTAGCGGTGGTCGATGACGAAATCGGGCGTGACATTGAGCGACTTGAGGGTCGCGAGCATCACCGGGGTCCAGCCGTTGTGCACCACGCCGGTGCGCGGGTTGGTGGCGGGGTGCGACGTGTTGTTCGCGAAGGAATCCTCGCCGGTCGTGACGACCGCGCCGACCTTGATCGACGGATCCACCTGCTTCATCAACTGCAGGTATTTCTGGAATTCCGTCGCGTAGGTGTAGGGGTCGTGCGGCACCGGGTGGTAATCGGTCTCCCAACTGCCGTAGACCTCGTTGCCCACCTCCCAATCCTTGAAGCCGAACGGGGCCGACCGGCCGAGGCGCAGAAAGTTGTAGCCGTCGTCGGTGGCCAGCGGGGAAGCGGCCCGCATCGCGGACCAATAGCCCGCCGTCTTCCAGTCGATGCCGTTGGAGTCGACGCCGAGATTCACGTCCGCCGAGGTGCCCTGAAGCGTGGCGCTGGCGTTGCAGTAGGCCACCCAGGCGGCCGCCTCCTGGGGCGTGCCGGAGCCGTAGTTCACCGTGACAAAGACCTGGCAGTTGAGACCGTCGATGAGCTGGGCGAAATTGTTCATGCTCGCCATCCAATGCCAGGTGTTGAACACGCCCTGGCTCGCATAGCTCTTGTTGAGGCTCCAGTTGTACGTGTCGGACAGCGAGCCGCCCGGGATCCGGATCACCCCGACGCCGGCGTCCTGCAGGAGGCTGATGGTCTGGGCGGTCGACACATTGGGATCCCAGATGACGGCGTTGAGTCCGAAATCGCGCGCATCGACCGTGCGGACGGTCTGGGTGGCGTCGACCGTCACGTTGACGGCGGAAGAACGTGCGGCCAACACGAGGCAGAAAGAAACGAGGGCAAGCCCCCGCAGGAATCCCGAACCGGGCATGCTTTGGGTCATGGGTGACTCCAGAGGATAAGGTCGCGAGGCGCCGGTGCAACCGAGAGTTGGGAACTTCAATGTTCTAACAATGGAGCACGCCCGGGCGCGCCGGCCTCCGGCGATTCGGCGGTCAGGTCGGCGGCGGCCGGTCAAAAGGCCGCCAGCAGCTTCTCCAGATCGACATGCTCGGTGATCAGCCGCTTGATGACGGGTATCTTGTCCGTGTCCTGCGGCTGCGTCTTGACCACCATGTTGTTGATCTTGGAGGTGATCGCATAGGCGTCCTCGCGGGCGACAATCACCGGGATGGCGGTCTGGGCGAGAAGCTCAAGCAGCTTGGGGTGGGGCAGAATGTCGTTGGTCAACACGATGCCTGCCACGGTTTTGGCTCCCGAAATGGCGGTCGCGGTCACGGCGGCCAGGATCACATCGTCGCGGTCGCCGGGCGTGATGACCAGGCTGCCCTCCTGAAGGTGGTCGATGATACCCTTGGCCGTCATGGCGCCGACCACGACGCGGAGGATCCGATCGCGGGCGCCCGCCTCGCGGCCGACCAGCCAGCGGCCGTCGACCTCCTCGGCGACCTGGGATAGGTTGGGGGCGGAGAGCATGGTCTGGCGCGGGAGGATGCCGAGCAACGGCACACCGAGCCGGGCCAGACCCAGGCCCACGTAGTGCTGCAGTTGCGGAATCTTGTCGGCCTCGACCTTGTTGAGGATGGCGCCGATCACCTCGACGCCCACCTGGTCGAACAGCGCCTTGTTGAGCGCAACCTCGTCGATGGGCCGGCCGATGCCGCCCGGACAGACCAGGATGACCTTGGCCTCGAGAATCTGGGCCACCCGCGCGTTGGAGAGATCGAAAACCGAACCCACGCCGGCATGGCCGGTGCCCTCGATGAGCGTGAAGTCCTTCTCCCACGAGACCCGGTCGAAGGCCCGGCAGATCCGGTCGATGAGCTGGGCACGCAGGCTTTCCGGCTTTGCGAGAAAGCGGCGCGTGAAAGTGGAATCCACGGTGACCGGGCTCATGCTCTCGATCGGCACCCGCACGTGGTAGATCTCGTCCAGCAGGTAGGAATCCTCGTCCACCTTGTGACCCTCGACCTCGACGTAGCGCTGGCCGATCGGTTTGATGAAGCCGACCCGGGGATAAAGGTGCTGGAGGGCGGCGAACAGGCCGAGGCACGTGGTGGTCTTGCCGTCGTTCATGCGCGTGGCCGCGACGAAGATCCGGCGGGTGATCTCGTTCGTCGGTCGCGTCAGCAGCGGGAGCGGCGCCTGGGGGAAAGGATTCTCGGTGGACATCGAGTTCGGCTCCGCGTGCGGGGTCGCGGCCTCCGGGTGGGACGGCGGTGCCGGGGAGGCGGCGCCCGGAGCGCCGGCCGAGGGGGAAACGGACTCACGGCGTGCCATAAAGCAGGCGGCGATCGATGGCCTGGCACCCGACGACGGCGGCGGCCCCGAAGACGTCGTGGGCGCTCGCGCCGCGGCTGATCTCGGCCGCCGGGCGGCTGAGCCCGGTGACGATCTGTCCGAACGTGTTGGCGCCGGCGAGCACCTGCACCAGTTTGAAGCCGATGTTGGCGCTCGCCAGGTCGGGGAACACGAGCACGTTGGCGCGGCCCCCCACGGGGCCGGCCACAAGCTTGGTCTCGGCGACATGAGGGTCGAGGGCGGCGTCGGCCTGCAACTCGCCGTCGATCTCCATGGGCAGGGCGGCGGCGGCGGCCCGGGCCCGCGCGAGGGTGGTGGCGGTGCGCATCTTGACGACGCCCGGGTGGTCCACCTCGCTCTTGCTCGCATAGCTCAGCAGCGCGACGCGCGGCAGGGCGTTGGTCAGGTGGTGCGCGATGAGCGCGGTGGCGATGGCGATGTCCGCCAGTTGTTCCGGGGAGGGCTCCGGCAGGACACCGCAGTCGGCGAGAAAGAGCGAACCTTCGATACCGACGCGCGGCTCATCCCAGTCGAGGATCATCAGCGACGACGCGGTCGTCACGTGCTCCAGCCGCGGGATGATCTGGAAGAGCGGGCGCAAGGCGCTCGAGGCGGACACGGTCGCGCCGCCCACGAGCGCGTCGACCTGCCCGGCGGCGAGCATCATGGTGGCGAAATAGTTGTTGTCGCGCAGGGCGGCCTCGGCCTGCGCCCCGGTGCAGCCCTTCTCCCGGCGAAGGGCCAGAAACCGCGCCACGAAGTCGTCGAAATCCTCGCTGCGCGCGGGCTCGATCAGGCGCATGCCGGCGAGATTGATGTCCAGCCGAGCGGCCGCGTCCTTGATCCGGGCGCGCTCGCCGAGCAGGATGGGCGCCCCCATCCGGCGGGTGACCCACTGGCGGGCCGCCTGCAGGACGGGGGGGTCGGCGCCCTCCGGGAAAACGACGCGTTTCGGATGGCGCTGCAGCCGCTCGACGAGTTTGGGCAGCAGAGGCATGAGTGCGGGGCGAACATGCCCGGCGGCTCCGGCAGCGTCAATCCCGGGACCGCCGCCGGTCGCGGGCGGCCGTTAAGGTCTTGCTAACCTGCTGACGCCCGCTGAAAAAACTCCGCGCGTGTCGAAGATCCTGAAGTACTA
>JBJKRV010000350.1:0-3480 GCA_046704465.1 Opitutaceae bacterium
CCGCGCGGCCCGCCCAGAATCCACTCGCGGAGCGAACGCCGGACCCGGCGCGCTCGCCGTTTCCACGGGAAGAGCACGCCGCCGAACCAGGCCAGCGTCATGTCGGTGGTCAGGCCGATGATGCCGATCATGACGATCGCGGCGTACACGTTGGCAAAATGCCGGTAGCGCGCCTGTTGATAGATGAAATAGGTGATGCCGGACATGGTTCCCACCACCTCGGCCACGATCAGGTAGGTCCACGCCCAGCCCAACAAGATGCGCATGTCGGTGTAGATGTCCGTGATGGCCGCGGGAATGACGACGCGCATCAGGAGCCGCCAGCCCCGCGCCCCCAGCGTCTGGGCCGCCTCGATCAGCGCGGGGTCGACCTTCCGCACGGTGTTGGCGATCACCAGCACCTGCTGGAAGAACGTGCCGATGAAAATGATCGCCACCTTGGGCGCGTCATCGATGCCGAGGATGGCGACGCAGAGGGCGCCGAAGGCCGGCGCGGGCAGGTAGCGAAAGAATTCGATGAACGGCTCCTGCAGTTTGGCGAAGAAGCGATAGGTGCCGCACAGGATTCCGAGCGGCACGCCGAGGAGCGACGACAGCACGAAACCCCAGAAGATGGTGCGGATGCTGTGCCCCAGGCTCTGGTACAGCCAGGGCTCGTCCGGCAGCAGCGGCGGCGTGGTGAAGGCCGTGTAGAAGGCCTTCGCCACCGCCCCGGGCGAGGGCAGATAGAGCGGATTGACCCGATAGCCGTGCGGCAGCGCCTGCCCCGCCTGCTTCGCCTCCGCGAGTTGCTGGGCGAAGACTCCGCGGTTCACCTCCATGCCCGGGGAGAAAAAGGCCACGCTGCCCGGGTCGGTCACGCGCACCAGCGGATGCCACAACCAGGGCACGTAGCTGACCGCCGACCACGCCGCCACCGGCAGCACGAAGGACAGGATCGTCAGCACGAGCCGCCGCCGGGGCGGCAGCTCGTGGCGTAACCCAAGCCGGTCGCGAAAGGCCATGGCCGGAGGTGCGCTGCGTCAGTCCGGATCGTCGGCTCTCAGTGCAGCGAGAGGACGATGTTCGGGAAGATATAGTCGCCGGGCTTCTGGCTCACCTTGTACACGCCGTTGGCCAGTGAGAACTTGTCGGACAGGATCATCGAATCATGGATGTCGATGGCCGCGCCGCCGTGGTTCTGGTAGTCGGCCTTCGCCTCCGCCAGCGTCTCGAAATGCGTCCCGGGAACGTTCTTGGCGTAGGCGGCCGGATTGGCCTCGACCCTGGCCGCCATGATCTTGATGGCATCCTCGCGCGTGGCCGGGTTCATGAGGTAGTTCACGCACTTGTAGTAGACGGCGACCACTTTCTTCCACTCGTCGTAGTGCGTGGCGAGGCTGCTGGGATTCACCGCCAGCACGTCGTAGATGAGCCCCTTGGCGTCCGCGCTGGTGAACAGGCGTTTCGAGCCCGGCACCGAAGCCAGCGCCTGGCCCGAGATCGGATACCACGCCCCCACCGCCGCGACCTGCCCGGAAGCCAGCGTCTGCGGCATGTTGTTCGTCGGCGTGTTCACGAGCGTGACGTCATGCTGCGTCATGCCGTTGCGCTTGAGCGCCTCCAGCAGCAGAAAATGCTCCACCAGGCCGAACTCGACCGCGACTTTCTTGCCCTTGAGGTCCTGGATCGACGCGATTCCGGGCCGGCCGATGATCATGTCGCTGCCGTCGCTATAATCGAGCAGGGCCACGAACTTGCTCGGCGCGCCGGCCGCGGCGGCGCCCATCGCGTCGGAGGCGACGATGCAGTCGCCGTCGATCTTGCCCGCCGAAAACGCATCGATGGAGGCGCTGTAATCGAACCAGATGAGCTGGACGTCGACGCCGGCGTCCTTGAACCAGCCTTTCTGCTTGGCGACCTCGAAAACGGTGTAGCCGGGCCAGTCGCTGTAGCCGATCTTCAAGGGGGCCGCCGACAACCGGCCTGCCGCCAGCCCCAGGAAGAGGAGCGGCAGCAGCAACAGCAGGCGAAGGGAGCGTAAGTGCATAGGTGGAGAGGATTGAGTGGTACGATTTGTTGGATTCGTGTTACGCCCGCACAAGGGAGCACGCCTTGTGCCACGGGCGTCCCCATGAGAGATATTCACCGGACCCGGTCAGAGCTTGCGCAAGTCGCTGGCCAGGCACGGCAGGGAACCGGCCAGACGCCGACGAATTTCGCCCAGGAGGTCGCGCAGCCCCTGACCGTCCGGCGCCACGGCGCGCACGACAAAACCGCCCCGGCGCAGGCGCGTGACGCCAAGCCGGCATCCGTCGCCGTGCAGCGAGCGAATCCGACTCCAGACTTCCGCATCCGCGCCAAGCCGTGGCGTCAGCATCACGAGGGTGGCCAGCCAGCCATCGGGAGTGCCATAGAACGCCGCCGCGCGCGCGAAAGCCCCGCCCGAGCCGTCGAATTTCTCCCGCAGCACCGGCTCGCCCGCATGCACGATCTCGAGACCGAGGTGCAGCCGACGCCAGCCCCACGCCTCGCCGCGTCCCACGCGCCCGGGAGCCAACGTGTCGAGCCAGAAGAGCTCACCGCCCTCCGCGACTTCGATCCGCGTCCATTGCGAGTAATCGCTGCCGCGATGAGGACACAGCGGCTCGGGCAGAAATTCCAGCCAGCCGCCGGCGGCGACCGTGAAGGTTTGCCGGTACTCCGCAATCCCGGCGCTCATCATGAAGGCGCGGGTCGCCGCCGGTGTCGTCATCAGCAGTGCCGCGCCGCCCTTCACGCGCACATCCAGCCTCAGCCGGTCGCCGGCGAGAATGCCGGCCGTCGAATTCACCACCTGCGTCTGCAACACCTGTCCGTCCCAATACGATTTTCCCAGATGAAAGGGTGCGCAGAACGCCTGCCGGGCCAGCACCGTGCGGCCGCCGGCGCGCGGCTCGGCCTCGAGTTCGAGGTGCCCCTGCAGTCCGGTCGGGGCGGAGTTGGTCGGAGCGAGCTCGCTCGCGATTGCAGCATCGTCGCCTGCGACACCGGTGGCATCACCTGCATACAGGCTCACGGTGGCCCCGTCATCCGACCGGGGCGCATCGCCTGCAAGCAGGCTCCCACATGTCTGCTCTTCGGAATGGCCTTTGTGTAGGAGCGTGCTCGCACGCGATTGCCGGTGATCGCCTGCAGGCAGGCCCCTACCCGGTGTGATCATGGCGTGCATGGTTCGCAACAAACAGCACCTCGCGCTCGATCCAGTCGACCACGAGGCCAAGGTTGTGCTCCCGTTTGAGGTCGCAGAACACGAACGGCCGGCCGGCGCGCGCCACCCGGGCGTCATGCGCCATCACCGCCAGATCGGCGCCGACATGCGGCGCCAGATCGATCTTGTTGATGATCATCAGATCGCTGAACCGGATCGCCGGTCCCCCTTTGCGCGGGATCTTGTCGCCCTCCGCCACGTCGATCACGTAGATGAACGCGTCGACCAGCTCGGGGGAGAACGTGGCGGAG
>JBJKRV010000351.1:0-3904 GCA_046704465.1 Opitutaceae bacterium
TGGCCGCTTCGGATGCATTGGCCGCCGCGTTGGCGGCATCCGAGGCATTGGTGGCCATCGAGGCGGCTTCAGAAGCGTTGCTCGCCGCCGATAAGGCCGCGGCGGCGTGGGTCGCCGCATTGGTGGCCGCGGAGACCGCCTGACCGAACGTCAGGCACGCTGGGACGGCAAAAACCGCGACTGCAGAGATTAACTTGGATCGAGTTTTCATGGAGGTTAAGTGCGCGTTTTTCGTTTCCTAACGGGGCGCGTTGGACCGACCGAGCTGCAAAATGGTTCCAAATCGACGCCGTGCAACCGGCCGGAATGATCGAACTTCCCATTTACGTGTGTATTACGGCGCGATAGATTCGATCGGCAGGTGTCGATCGGCCCATTCGGCATGGTTCGCAGGCCATGGCCGCCGCCCCGTCGCCAGCCGGGGCTTGCCGCGATTGAGGCGACCGGTAGCGTCGTCCGCCGGCATGCGCGTCGTCGTCTTCAGCACCAAGCCCTACGACCGAGAGTTTCTCGATGCGGCCAGCCGGGGACGCCACGAATTGGTCTATCTGGAGCCGCACCTCACGGCCGCCACGGTCGCCCTGGCGACCGGCTCGGAGGCCGTATGTCTCTTCGTCCACGACCACGCCGACGCCGCAGTCATCGACGCTCTCGCCGCCCAGAAGGTCCGCGGCATCGCTTTGCGCTGCGCCGGCTACAACAACGTCGATTTGGCCGCGGCCAGGCGCCGGACCCTGCCGGTGGTGCGCGTGCCCGCCTACTCGCCGCACGGCGTGGCCGAGCATGCCGCGGCGCTGCTGCTCGCCCTCGACCGGCGCATCCATCGGGCGTACAGCCGGGTGCGAGACGGGAATTTCGCCCTCGATGGTCTTCTTGGATTCGACCTTCACGGCAAGACCGTGGGCGTGGTCGGCACCGGCCGCATCGGCGCCGGTTTTGCGCGGATTATGGCGGGATTCGGGTGCCGGATTCTCGCCCATGATGTCGTCGAGAATCCCACCGTGCGGGCCCTCGGCGCCGCTTATGTGCCGCTCGATACGCTGGCGGCGGAAGCCGACATCATCAGCCTCCATTGCCCGCTGACCCCGCAGACCCATCACCTGGTCAACGACCGGATGCTGGCCCGCCTGCGACCCGGCGCCTACCTGATCAACACCAGCCGCGGCCCGCTCGTCGATACGTCCGCCGTCATCCAGGCCCTCAAGAGCGGCCGGCTGGGGGGCCTCGCCCTCGACGTGTACGAAGAGGAGGAAGGCGTGTTCTATGAGGACCTGTCGGCCGCGATTCTGGCCGACGACGTGCTGGCGCGGCTGCTGACCTTTCCCAACGTGATTGTCACCAGCCACCAGGCATTCTTCACGCGCGAGGCGATGACCGCCATCGCCGAGACCACCCTGTCGAATCTCGACGATCTGGCGGCCGGTCGGCCCTGTCCCAACGCGATCGGAGGCTGAACGCTGGACGCAGCCCGCCCACGCGCCGCACCGGCCCTTCAGGCCTTGGCGTCGAGAAGCTCCCGCACCAACGCAACCAGGTGTGTGACATCGAACGGCTTGGTGAGAAACCGTGTCCCCGGCACCTGCAGCGTGCCCCGATCCAGGATGTTCGCGTCATAGCCGCTGCAATAGATGACCTTCAGGCCGGGTTCATGCGCCCGGAGGGCGTGCGCCAGGTCCTTGCCGGTCATCCCCCCTGGCATCATGACATCGGTGAACAAGAGGGCGATGCGGTCGCGGTGCTGCGCCCAGAGTCCGAGCGCGCTCGCTCCATCGGTCGCCATCAGCGCCTCGTAGCCGAACCGTTCCAACACTGCCCGAAGCACGGCGCGCACATCCTCCTTGTCCTCCACCACCAGGATCGATTCGTGGCCGCGCGCCCCGGTCGCGCGCGGCACGGGCAAAGCCGACGCTGCATCGCGGACCGCCGCCTTCCCCGATGACGGAAACCAGACGGTGAACGTGGCTCCCCGGCCCGGTTGCGAGTCGACATCGATCCATCCGCCGTGCTGCTGGACGATGCCGTAGACCGTGGCCAATCCGAGGCCGGTGCCCTTGCCCTCCTTTTTCGTCGTGAAGAACGGATCGAAGATCTTCGGCAGGACTTCCGGGGGAATTCCGTGGCCCGAATCGCTCACCCGGAGTCCCCCGAACCTGCCGGGCCGGGCCTGAGGATTCCGGCGCAGATAGGCCCCGTCCGCCGTCACCTCGTGGATGGAGATGACAATCCGCCCGCCGGCGGGCATGGCGTCCCGCGCGTTGACCACCAGGTTGAGCAAGACCTGCTCGACCATCCCCGCGTCCGCCTCCACCGCCGGCAACTCGGGCGGTCGCGCCACCTCCAGATCGATATTCTCGCCGATCACCCGATCCAGCATGACCTTCACCTGGGCCACCATCTCCGGCAACGCCACGGGTCCGGGCTGGATCGACTGGCGCCGGCTGAACAAAAGCAACTGGCGCGTAAGGTCAGCGGCAAAGGTGCAGCTCCGCTGGATCTGCGTCAGGGGCTCGCGCACCGACGGCGCCAGATACTTCTCTTGCAGGAGAAACGACGCGTGGCCCTGGATGACGGTGAGGTTGTTGTTGAAATCGTGCGCCACCCCGCCGGCGAGCTGGCCGAGCGACTCCATCCTTTGCGCCTGGCGGAGCTGCTCTTCCATGCGTTGCTGCTCGGTGATGTCGCGCACGATGCTGATGCGACAGGCCCTTCCGCCGAGGTCAAGCGCCACGGCGGAGAACAGCCCCTGGCGGAGTTCGCCCCGGCGGTTCCGGACCAGGATGCGCTCGGTCCGGACCGGTTCGCCCTGCCGCAGGCGGCCGAGCAGCGAATCGCGCTGGATGGCGTCCGTCCAGAGGCCCAGGTCGCCGATGGTTTGTCCCACCGCCTCCTCGCGGCCCCATCCCGTCATTTGGGCAAAACCCTCGTTGACGTCGATGATGCGCCCATCCGCCAGCGCGCTGATGGCCACCGAATCGGGCATGGCATGAAACGCCTTGTGAAATCGCTCCTCGGATTCGCGCAACGCCTGCTCCGCCCGGTGGCGATCGGTGACGTCGGTGAACCGGGTCACCATTCTCTGCCGGCCGCCGATCTCCAGGCAATGCGAGGTGATCCGGCAGGTCAGGTGTTTGCCACCCCGCCGCACCTGGTCGGCCTCCCATTCCTCCACCACCCCGTTCCGCTCCAGCAGCGCCATGAATCGGGTTCGCTCGCCGAGGTCGGCCCACAGCCCCAAGTCGGCGCCGTTGCGGCCGATGACCTCGGCGCGGGCATAGCCAAACAACCGGCAAAACGCATCGTTGACCTCCGCGATCTGACCACTGGGAAACTCGCCGATCGCGATGGGATCGGACGACGCATGAAACGCCTTGGAGAATTTCTCCTCCTACTCGCGCAGGGCCGCCTGGGCCTGATGCAGCTCCGTGAGATCCTCAAACACCGACAGGACACATTTTCTCCCTCGCAGTTCGATGACCTCGGCAGAATACCGACCCACGAAGACCGTTCCGCCCCGACCAATGAAACGCAGATCGCGCCCCAGCACAGATCCCTCCTTCTGCAACTGGGCAAACACGGCCTCCCGCTCGCTCTCATCGCCCCAGCCTCCGAGATCGCCGACCATCCGCCCGACAACCTCATCGTGGGTGCGACCCACCGCCGCGCAAAATCGTTCGTTGGCCTCGATGATGGTCCGCGTCGCCAGGTCCGTGATCAGCATCACGTGGGGTGCCTCCCGGAATGCCTTGGAGAATTTCTCCTCCGACTCGCGCAGGGCCGCCTGGGCTTGATGCAGCTCCGTGAGATCCTCAAACACCGACAGGACACATTTTCTCCCTCGCAGTTCGATGACCTCGGCAGAATACCGACCCACGAAGACCGTTCCGCCCCGACCAATGAAACGCAG
>JBJKRV010000352.1:0-8168 GCA_046704465.1 Opitutaceae bacterium
GGCGCAACACCTGTCGCACGCCGCGGGCGCGCCGGTGCCGCAATACGCGCTGGTCGGTTACGCCCTGCGGTCGACGCTGTCCGCGCACGGCGCGGTGAACCGGGGGATCTGCCAGGTAGACGCCGACGGCCGGCTGCTGGCGATCGAGGAAAGACTGGGGATCGAACCGACGCCGGACGGACGGGCGCGCCATCCGGAGCCGGGAGGCGGCTGGCGCCAGTTGAGCGGCGACGAGGCCGTGTCGATGACCTGCTTCGGATTCACGTCGGAATTCTTCGGCCAGGCACGCGACGGGTTCGCACAATTTCTCGAACGCCGCGGGGACAGCGCCACGGCCGAGTTTTATCTGCCGGCGGCGGTGACCGATCTCCTCGGCGCGGGCCAGGCGCGGATGCAGCTGCTCCGGACGCCCGACGCCTGGTTTGGCATGACCTACCGGGAGGACGTACCCACGGCGCGCGCGGCCATTCGCGAACTGATCGACCGCGGCGCCTATCCCGAGCGGCTGTGACGCTCCCAGGCGGGCGCACCGCCAGGCGCCGGCCGGCCGGTCGCCCGCGTGGGGTCTCGTTGCCAGATTGAGGATCCGATGGGATCCTCAATCTGGCTTGGCAACGCCGCCGGTGAGTGCTCCGATGACCGCGTGCAGACGCCAGTGGGTCCAGCGCTGCAGGGCGTCCTCTTTATGGCCGGCATCGTCTCCGAACTGTCGGAGGACGCCGTGCGCGCGGTCTGGCAGCGGTGGCTGGGCCCCCAGCGGTTCGAACGGAAGCTGGAGCAGTTTGTCCGGCGGGGGTGGATGGAGACGCAGGCGAGGCCGGGCGACACGGCGCGCATCATCCACCTGACGTCGGCCGGGCGCATGGCTGCCCTGGGCGGGCGGGACCCGCCGGGGCAGTGGGAACGGGCCTGGGACGGTCGCTGGCGGTTGGTTTTGTTTGATGTTCCGGAGCCGCAGCGCGCGCTGCGGTTGAAGTTGCGGAAGACCCTGCGGAAGCTCGGTTTTGGCTATCTGCAGAAAAGCGTGTGGATCAGCCCGGATCCGGTTGGAGCCCTGAAAGCCGCGGTCGGGGCCGCGGCGATTGACGTCGAGGCGCTCCTGTTCCTGGAAGCCCACCCGTGCGGAGGTGAGAGCGATACCGAACTGGTGCAGGGAGCCTGGGACTTCGATTGGATCAACCGGGGCTACGATGAGTACGAGACGATTCTGGACAGTGCGCCCACGCTTCTGGGAGGACATAGAGCCTGGCGCAACTGGTTCAAGGTCGAGTGGCGCGCCTGGCACCGTGCCGTCAGTCGCGATCCATTGCTGCCCCGGGCATTGCACCCCCCGTCCTACCGCGGATGCGACGCATGGCAGCGGCGCTCGCAGACGTTTGCGCGCCTGCTCAGGCCGGCCTGACGCCAGCCTCGGCTGAAACCGGGCAGGGACGTTCGACGGGGCCGCAGCGGCTTGACGCCGGGGCGCAACCGGAGTGGGCAACCGGGATGAGCGCAAGGTGCGCCGCACGCGGACGAAGACAGACGGATCGCGGCAAGCCGCGGCTACGGAGATCGAGGATACTGGACTGGGGTGGGCCGTGTAGCCGTGTAGGCGTGGGGCTGCCAGATTGAGGATCCGATGGGATCCTCAATCTGGCAGCCTCACGATCCGCGGGGAGAGTGCGGCCATCGCTGAGAGTTGCCGGGCGCCGGCCGGCCGGCGTACCGCCGCGCGCCTACCGTTGGATTATGCCCATCCAGCCCGCTGTACTGTCCACGATTCCGGGAGTGCTTCGCCCCGATTATCCGGACCGCCGACTCGCTCAGAGTAACGAGCCTGAAAGCGACGATCGCCCGAGCGCGGGGCGCTTCGCGCCTTCAGGGCACCTCGTCCACGAACATGAGCACCCCGGTCGCGTTGTCCAACCCGCCGCGCGAGTTCGCCAGCTCGATCAGGCGTTCCAGCGCCGTCAACGGCTGCGGCGACACCGCGAGCACGTGGGCGATCTCCCGGTCCCGGGTGAATCGCGTGATGCCATCACTGCAGAGCAAAACGCGGTCGCCGGCCTGCAGGGGGCGGTGAATCACGTCGGCCACGGGCGCCTCCGGCTGGCCGATGCATCGCGTCAGCGCGTTGCGGGCCCGCGGACTGAGGAACATGGTCGCCGACCGTCCGTGCCGCGCCCGCAACTCGTTCTCCACCGTGTGATCGAGCGTGAGTTTTTCGAACTCCTCTTCGCGCCAGAGGAAGCAGCCCGAATCGCCCACGTGTCCCAGCTGCAGGGTGGCCCCGTAGAGCCGGGCCACGGTGAGGGTCGTGCCGATGCCGTAGACATCGTCAATCTCGCGACCAACCCCCGCGACCCGGCGGTTGATCGTTGCGAAAATCTCCTGAAAATCCCAGGTCTCGCGGTCGCCCAGTCCGCGGGTGAGCTCGGCCAGTTGCCGGATTGACTCCTCGGCCGCCTGCGCCCCGCCGGCCAGGCCTCCGATGCCGTCCGCCACCGCATACAGATGTGCGGCATCGTCACAGAGATAACGATCCTCGTTTTCCTCGCGGACCTTTCCGATGTGACTGAGGGCGGCCGTCCGTAAACGCATGGGAGAGGCGTTCACCGTAATGACCCGGGCATCAAACGAAAGGCTGAAATCGCTCCGCGCGATTTTCCCGAGTCATCCGCACATAATCGCGTTTCGGCAGGCATTCGAGGAACAGGCGACCATAGGCCTTGGCCAGCACCCGCGAGTCCAGGATCGTCACCACCCCCCGGTCGGTCCGGGTCCGGATCAGCCGTCCGACGCCCTGGCGGAATTTCACCAGCGCCTCGGGCAGGGTGAGATCGTTGAACGGGTTGCCCCCGTGGTCGCGCACCCATTCGGAGCGCGCCTCGGCCACCGGGTGCGTCGGCACTTCGAACGGCAGCCGCGTAATGACCACCTGCGACAGGGCCGCACCCGGCACATCCACTCCGGTCCAGAAGCTGTCGGTGCCGAACAGGACCGCATTGCCGGCTGAGCGCATGTGACGCGTCAATTCCGTGCGCGAACCGTCCACCCCCTGGACCAGAAACGGCCGCCGTTGCCGCTGGCACGCGGGGCCGACGACCTCGGCGCATCTCCGCATGTCCTGGTGGCTGGTGAAAAGCACGAGGGAGCCCCCGGCCACCCGCAGCACGCAGAACTCCAGGTAATCGACCAAGGTCTCCAGCGCGAGCCGGGGGTTGTCCGCTGACGGCAGGGGCACGTCCGCCGCGACAAAGACGCGCAGATGGCGCTCGTAGTCGAACGGCGATGCCACCACCTCGGCCCGCGCGTCCGCGGCGCCGAGCCGTTGCTGGAACGGCTCGATGCGGCCCGCCAGCGCCAGCGTGGCGCTCGTGCCGATGACGGCCGTCCGCCGCCCGAACAGGTGCTCGCGCAGGTACGGCGCCACGTCGATCGGCGCCGTGCGCAGGGTGACGATCTGGCTGCGGCGCCCGGAGCGCTCCAGCCAGAAGACATGATCCTCGGCACCCAGCGACAGGAATTGACGGAGCCCGGAGCGGTAGGTGTTCAACCGGGCGCGCTGCTCCAGCAATTCGTCGCGGTCGCGCCCCTCGTCGAACCGGTCGGCCAGCGTGCCCACGGCCGCGATCAGCGCGGCCAGCGGGGCGTCGAGCCACGGCTCGGCGAAGCCTTCCTCGCGCAGGCGGACGACCGGCTGCCGGTCCAGCCACCGGTCGCGCAGGAAACCGAAGAACTGGGAGGCGGCCTCGAGGGCATCCTCCACGAGACGCTTCTCGCGCGCGCCGCCGAGACGGTGCAGCAGCCCGCGCTTCTTCTGCGGGTGCCAGAGGTAGCGCAGCAGGCGCTCGGCGCCGTGGCTGCTCAGGTGCAGGCCAAAGTGTTCGGTCGCCACCTCGGGCACGGTCTGGGCTTCGTCGAGCACGAGGAAATCGTCGGGGAACAGCACGCCGCGAACGCCGCCCTTCGCGGCCGCGCCGCCCGCCGCGAGATGGGTGAAGAGCAGGCTGTGGTTGACGATGATCACCTGCGCGTGCCGCAGCCGGGCGCGGGCCCGCTGGTAGAAGCAATGCTCGCTGTCGCAGTGTTTCCGGTTGCAGGCCGTCGAGTCCGCGTTGACGGCCTCCCAGATCTCGGGCGGCGGCGGGGGGTGCAGTTCGTGCAGGAGGCCGTCGGCCGACTGGGCCGCCCAGGCCGCCAGGCGCTGCAGCTCGGTGTGGTCGGCGGTGGCAAAAAGCTCCTGGCGGCCGGCCAGCGCCGCCGCCAGCCGGTTCGGGCACAGGTAGTTGGCCTTGCCCACCAGCACCGCCGACTTGAACGCCGCGTACGGCTGCAGCTCCCCGACGGCGCCGAACAGGCGGCGGCAGAGCGGCAGATCCTTCGTCTCGAGCTGTTCCTGCAGCGAGATTGTGTGCGTCGACACGATCATCTGGCGCGACTGGTCCATCGCGTGGATGATCCCGGGCACGAGGTAGGCGAGGCTCTTGCCGACGCCGGTGCCCGCCTCTAACAGCAGGGTGGCGTCGTCGTCCAGCGCGGCGGCGACGGCGCGCGCCATCTGTTCCTGTTGCGGACGATGCTCCAACCCGAGCTGGTCCTCGAGCCAGCCGCCCTCGGCGAACACGCGCGCCGCCAGCGGGCGGGCGTGGCTGGCGGGAGAGGGGACGGAGCCGGGGTCGTCGCGAAGGCCGATCATCAGGTGAGATTGAGACCGATCAGCAAGGGATCGTGCGCGCCGCAGTGCAATTGGATTTGCACTTTGGCCGCGGTCCAAAACAGTGGGCCAATGAGCGAGCGGCCGGCTCCAGCGCCGAGGATCGACGATCTCGTGCAATTTCTGCGCGCCCAGCCCGGGGTGCGCGCGGTCCGGGTCGATCCCACGGGTCGAAAGGTGGCGGTGGCCACCCTGGGCGACATTGATCCGGCGGAGCTGTCGGCCCGCGTGGATGAGACGATCAAGGCCGTGGAGGCCACTCATCGGGGCGGAACCCCGAAGGCGGCGGCGGTGCCGCGCGGCTACGTGTTGCGGCAGGTGGGCGCAGCGACCGAGGTGTCGCGCGAAACCTGCAGCACCGCCGAGACCCTGTGGGTGTGGCGGGAGTTCACCTGGCCGGAGGTGGAACCCGCCGCCGCGCCAGCCCTGCCCGAGTGGAAGCCCCTCGCCGCGCTGGCGGCGACCTGCGGAATCTGCGCGCTGGCGGCGTTCATCCTGGAGCACGCCGGCGCCGAGCCGCTGTGGCTGGTCCGCATCCTGTACGCCGTGGCGGTGGTCGCCGGCGGCTGGGACGCGGCCAAGGACACGCTGGCGAATCTCCGCTCGTTCAAGTTCGACATCCACTTCCTGATGCTGGCCGTGGCCGCGGGGGCGATGGCCATCGGCGCGTGGGCCGAGGCCGCGCTGCTGCTCTTCCTGTTCTCGGCCTCGGGCGCGATGGAGGAGTTCGCGCTCGACCGCACGCACCGCGAGGTCAACGCCCTGCTCAAGGCGTCGCCCAAGCGCGCGACGGTGATCGCGGCCGACGGCAGCCAGCAGGAGATCCCGATCGAGAAAGTGGCGGTCGGCGACCGGGTGCTGGTCCGCCCCGGCGAACTGTTTCCGGCCGACGGCGAGGTGGCCAGGGGCCGCACGGCCAGCGACGAATCGACGCTCACCGGCGAGGCGCAGCCGGTGGAAAAGAATCCGGGCGAGGCGGTGTTCAGCGGCACGCTCAATCTCTGGGGCGCGGTGGAGGTGGTGGTGCGGCGTCTACCGGCGGAGAGCACGCTGCAGCGGATCATCCGGCTGATCCAGACCGCCCAGAAGCTGAAGGCTCCCAGCGAGCGGTTCACGGACAAGTTCGGCGCGAAGTACACCTTCCTCGTGCTCGGGCTGACGGCGGTGATGTTCTTCGTGTGGTGGCTGGGTTTCCGCCTGCCGCCCTGGGACAACACGGCCGCGCACACCTCGGCCTTCTACCGGGCCATGACGCTGCTCGTCGTGGCCAGCCCGTGTGCGCTGGTGCTGTCGATCCCCTCGGCGATCCTGGCCGCGATCGCGTGGGGCGCGCGCAACGGCATCCTCTTCCGCGGCGGCGCGGCCATCGAGAAACTCGCCGAGGTCGACCTGGTGGCGCTCGACAAGACCGGCACGCTCACCACCGGCGAACTGACGGTCGTGGGCTACGAGAGCCTGCCGCCGGGGCGCGAAGCGGAGGTGATCGAGCTCGCCTGCGCCCTGGAGTCGAACTCGGACCACCCGATCGCGCGCGCCATCACCCGTTACGGGCGCGCCCAGGGCGTGCGCGTCCGCGCCGTGGACGACTTCGAATCGCTCACCGGCCGGGGATTGCGGGCCCGTCACGGCGGGTCGTCCGTGCTGCTGGGCCGGCGCGAACTGCTGGAGGAAGGCCCGCTGGCGGAGTGGGCCCGCGGCCTCCCCCCGGCACCGGCCGAGCTCACGGAGGTGTGGGTCCTGGCCTCCGGGCTGATCGGCCGCGTCCTGCTGCGCGACGAGTTCCGCACCCAGTCGCGCGAGGTGCTGGCCCGCCTGCGCGCCGCCGGCATCCGGACGGTGATGCTGACCGGCGACCGCAGTCACGCGGCGGAGGCGGTGGCGCGCGAGATCGGAGTCGACGAAGTGAAGGCGGGGCTGAAGCCTGAAGACAAGGTCGAGGCGATCCAGGCGTTCCGCGAACAGGGACGGAAGGTGGCGATGGTCGGCGACGGGGTGAATGACGCGCCGAGCCTGGCGGCGGCGTTCGTCTCGGTGGCGATGGGCGCCCGCGGCAGCGACGCCGCGCTCGAGCAGAGCGAGGTCATCCTGATGAACGACCGGATCGACAACTTCCTCGCCGCCGAGCGCCTCAGCCGCCGGGCCCGGACAATCATCCGGCAGAATCTCGCCGTGTCGCTGGGCGTCGTGGTCGTGATGGTGCTGGCGGCGGGCGTGGGCATCGTCCCGTTGACGGTGGGCGTGTTCGCGCACGAGGGGAGCACGGTGGTGGTGTGCCTGAACAGCCTGCGGCTGTTGCTGGGCCGGCGCCCGCAAGGCGACGACGCCGGCGCGGCCCGCGCCGGCAAATAGGCTTGAGGCTGCGGGGGCGCGAAATACACCGGAGGCAATGCGCACCGGGCTTCGCCCCACCTCGATCGGCAGATTTCAAGGGTCCGCCCCCGCCGCGGACGGCGCACGATGACGGCCCCGGCGGCGGGAGAGCCGGGCGACGGGACGCGACGCAATCACGCCCTGCTGGCCGTGGGCGCGGCGCTGCTCGCCCTGCTGGCGGCGCTGCGTTTCGCCCTCGTCTCCCGGACGGCCGCGACCTCCTTCGTGACGGATTTCGGCTACTGGACCACGCTGCTGGCCTGCGGGATCTTCGTCGCGTTCCTGATCCGGCAGTTTCGCAGTCACCCGTGGGACTGGCGCCGCCACTGGAAGGGACTGCTGGTCATCCTGCTCGGGGCGGTCGTGTTGCAGACGCAGGAGCCCCACCGCCTGCGCGTGATGTACGACGAGTACGCCCTGCTGACCACCTCGCTGGACATGCACCGGCAGCGGAGCGCCGCCACCGCCAGCTACGCGGTCTCCGACGGCCATGGGCACCTCGACTACTATGGGGATTACGTGGAAAAGCGGCAGCTGTTGTTTCCGTTTCTCCTCTCCCTGGTGCACGACCTCACCGGCTACCGTCCGGCCAACGCCTTCGTGCTGAATGCGCTGCTCGGCGCGGCCTTCCTCGGGGTGGTCTATGCCGCGGGCGTCCTGCTCGGCGGCGAGGATCTCGGTCTGCTCGGGGTGCTGCTCGCCGCCGGCCTGCCGCTGGTGGCGCAGAATGCGACCGGCGGCGGGTATGACCTGCTCAACGCGACGCTCCTGCTGCTGCTTTTCGTCCAGACCCTGCGCCACCTGCGGGCGCCGGCGCTCGAGAGCGCCGAATTGCTCGTGATCGTCTTCATCCTGGCGGCGCAGGTGCGCGACGAGTCGTGGCTGCTGGGTTTCCTGGCGGCCGGGGCGGTGGGGTGGGGCTGGTGGAAGCGGCGCAAGGTCGAGATGTCGTGGTTCCTCGCCCTCGCTCCGCTGCTGCTGCTGACGCCGGTCCTGATCGATCTGGTTTTCCTGCGCACGCCCGCTTTCTTCGAAAGCACGGCGCGCGGCGAGCCCGCCTTCGGAATCCAGTATTTCCACCGCAACCTGCGCGATGCCC
>JBJKRV010000353.1:0-2553 GCA_046704465.1 Opitutaceae bacterium
AGCGGACGCTGAACACGCGGCCGATGCCCCGGATCTTCCGCGCCAGCGGGACCAGGGGCGGCGCCACCATGATTTCGACGGTCGAGTCCGGGTTCCGCTCGATGAAGTCGCGGATGGCCGGCAGGGAGGCGGCGAATTCGCCGATCAGGCTCGGGCAGACGATGAGGATTCGGCCTTCGACGCCGTACCCGCGCTTGCGCCGCAGGTTCAACAGAAAGAAAAGCGGCACCTCCTTGTAGAGGTTAAGATACTCTGTATTAACTATTTTCCGGTGTATTTGGCCCATGGCGCACCAATAATTGCCTCATTTTGACATTTTGATAGATGAATTCGACAGGTGTCACGGTCCGGAAAATCTCCATCCACAACTTGAATTCGTCCCACAATCCTTTCACGATTCCATGTTTGTGCCACTTCATGTCATTGCGCACGGTCTTCATCATCACCGTCTTTATTCTTATCCCCTTGCTGATGATGAGCCGGTTGAGAAAGACTTCGAGAGCGAAGCCGCGCAGGGCGGCGATCTGCCCAAGGTGGGGCTCGACCATTCCCTTCGGGAAGATCCGCTCGCCGCTCATGAAGTCGAGGTGGATGCGCTTCATCCACGCCGGGCTGTTGGCGCGCAGGCTGATGACCACGTCGGCCTCGCCGCTCCGTACCGGTTCGATGAGCGCCAGCAGGTCCCCGGCCGTCAGCCCGAGGAGATCGGCGTCGAGAAACAGCAGGGTGTCGCCGGCGGCCTCGGCGATGCCGCGCGCCACCGCCCCGCTCTTTCCCGACCGCCGTTCCTGGACGACCAGGCGGACGCCCGGGAAGCCGCGTACGATGTCACGGGTGCGGTCGCCGGAGCCATCGTCGACCACCACGATTTCGGCAAGGGAGTCCCCGGCGCCGATCGCCGCCTCCAGGGTATGGGCGATCGACTTCTCCTCGTTGTAGGCGGGGATGATACAGGAAACCCGCATGTTACGCTTCATCCCGCCGCCGCGGATCGCCTTCCTGCTGCCCCAACGCAAAGACCCGGTTCCGGACGTATTTGACAAGGCCCAGATAACCGATCACGACGACAACGACGACCAGAGCGAGGAGCACGGAAGCCGAAAGGACATAGTTTTTCGCCAACCCAAAGGAACTGCCCAGCCCGTAGCCGATGCCCATGATCACGCCATACTGCAGGAGAGTGACCGGGATGGTGCAGCTCATGAACCGGGCGAACGGCATCTGGACCACGCCCGAACTGGTCAGGAAGGGCATACCCAAGCCGTAGGCCAGCTTGCCGAGGAACATTGTCTTGCGCGGATGCCGCTCCCACAGCCGCGTGACGACGTCGAAATGATCGGTAAACAGCCTGGATCGGTTCAATAGTCGCCAAACGAGCTTGGTATGCGCCCCATAGTAGCCCAGACAATAGAAGAAGGTGTCGGGTACGAGATCCGCCACCAGCAGGGTGCCGTAGGCAAACCAGAAACTGAAAACGTGGGTGGATACCAGGAACCCGGCGATGAGCGCAATCGCCGGGCCTTCCGCCATCGCCAGCGGAAGCAGGCCGAGATATTTATATTGGAGAAGCGAAAGGACAATTTCTTGCATATGATTTTTTACCTAATAATCTATGAAGCTTGTGTGAAACCTTCCACGCTGACTTCTCCGGCATCCCTGACGCCCGACTTGCCGCCAAACGACATCCGGCCCCCGCCAAAACGCGAACCACCCATAGATATGGCTGCGCGCCCCGGGAAGTTGAACCCATTAATTTGGGCATAGGCGGGGGCCCGAGAGGCGTGGGTTTCGGAACCCTGCCCTGCAACAATTGCAATTCAGAACCGCTGCGCACGGAACTACCTTACGTTCTGCCCGAGCCGGGACAACCCGGCCGCCCAACTGACGTTTGGAGTCCAAGATGTTGACGACCCTGAAAATCCGCTTCCACAACTGGCTTGCCTATCGCCGGACCTACCGTGAACTGGCGGCGCTCGACACCCGCGAACTCGACGACATGGGGATCGCCCGCTGGCAGATTCCCTACATCGCCCGGCGCGCCATCCACGGCCAATAACCGCCGGTGCCGTGGCGCCTCAGGCGCCGTCCACCCTGACCCATTGGCGGGGCGCCGCCGAGGCGACGATGCCGTGGATCACCCGTTCGACGGCGAGCGCCGCCGCGAAATCGGGATAAAGCGCCTGCTCGCCGGCCAAGCCGCGCAGCAAATGGTCGACCTCGATCACCTTGAGGTCGTTGAAACCGAGCCCGTGTCCCGGCGCCGGGCAGAGGCGGCCGTAGGGCGGATGCTCGGGGCCGCTCAAGACGGTTGTGAACCCGCGCCTCCCCTTGGGCCCGTCGGCGACATAAATCTGCAGTTCATTCATCCGTTCCTGGTCGAAGACGATCGTGCCGCGGCTGCCGACCACTTCCCAGGCGAGGCGGCACTTGCGGCCCCAGGCGATGCGGCTGGAGGCCAGCGTGCCGCCGATGCCGCTTTCGAAGCGCAGCAGCGCATGGGCGATGTCCTCGTTCTCGACGGCCCCGGTTTCGCCGGGCCGCGCGGGATCAGGC
>JBJKRV010000354.1:0-7205 GCA_046704465.1 Opitutaceae bacterium
CCGGAGGGTGAGGCGGGCCGTCAGCGAGCTGTCGTCCGCGCGCGCGCTGCTCCCGGCGGCGAGCAGCAGGACGAGCAGCGCCGCGGCGCGCCGGAGGTCAGTTGGCCTCGCGCAGTTCATCCGACTGGATCCGCCCGTCGCGCAGCCGGACGAGGCGCCGCGCCCGCTCCATCACCCGGGGATCGTGGGTGGAAAAGAGAAAGGTGACCTGCCGGTGGCGGTTCAGCTCGAGCATCATGTCGAGCAGCGCGGCGCCATTCTCGGAATCGAGATTGGCGGTCGGCTCGTCGGCGAGGACGAGCGCCGGGGCGGCGACAATCGCGCGCGCCACGGCCACGCGCTGCTGCTGCCCGCCGGACAGTTCGGCCGGCCGGCGTGCGAACATTCCGTCGAGGCCGACCTCGACGAGCACGTCGCGGGCGCGGCGGTGACGCTCGGCCGCGGGCACGCCCTGCAGGAGCAGGATATATTCGACGTTCTCCTGCGCGCTGAGGACGGGAATCAGGTTGTAGGCCTGGAAGATGAAACCGATGTGGCGGAGCCGCAGCTCGGTGGCCTCGCGCTCGGACAATTCCCCGAGGCGGCGGCCGGCCACGTCGATCTCGCCTTCGTCGCAGGTGTCCAGGCGTCCGATGAGGTTGAGCAGGGTGGTCTTGCCGGAGCCGGACGGGCCGGCCAGGGCGGTGAATTCACCTGCCAGAACGGAGAGGGAGAGGCCGCGCAGGGCGTGCACCCGCACGGAACCCCGGCCATAGGATTTGTGGACCTCCCGGCATTGGACGATGGGTGTCATGGGTTTCAAGTGGCCTTGGTGATCGCCTGGATCGGAGGGAAGCGCCCGGCCTTCCAGGCGGGATAGAGGCTGACGACGAGACCAAGCACGAGGGTCATGAAGTTGGCGGTTAGCACGTCCGGCCAGCTGAGCATCGGTCGAATCACCGGGGAAATGCCGAAATATTCGGCCCCCGAGGCGAAGGCGCCCATGTTGATGCCGTGGTGCGCAAAGTAGGCCACCGTGGCCCACGCCAGCAGGTTGGCCGCGGCGAGTCCGCAGAATAACAGGACCGCGGCCTCGACCAGGACCCCGCGCAGGACCTGCCGCGGCGTCATGCCCAACGCCCGCACCAGGCCAAATTCACGCATGCGTTCGTACACCGCCATCAGCAGGGTGTTGATGAGGCCAAACGCCATCGCGATGAACACGATCAGGTCCCAGACATAGAGATAGACGTTCCAGATCTCGATGTAGGCGCGGATGGTGGGGAGCAGGTCCATCCAGTCGTTCACGGTGAGCGCCTGGCCGCCGAGGCGGGCGCGCAGTGCGGCACTCACGGAGTCCGCCGCGTTCATGTTCGGCAGCATGACCGCGATTTCCGAGACGGCATTTCCCAGGCCGAAGAACCGGCGCGCCGTGTCCAGCCGGCAGAACGCATACTGTTTTTCCGTGGCCTCGAACTGGGAGCGGTAGACGCCGCAGATCCGGAAGGCGCGGGACACGACCTGGCCGTTGGCGGCGCGGGCCGTGAGGATGAGCTTGTGCCCGACGCGCGTCTTGAAGCGCTTGAGCAGCGCCTGCCCGACCACGATGCCGTCGGGATCGCCCGGCCCCGGGAATTCCGCCGGCGGGATGATGTCGGGAACGAACGAGACGCCCCGTTCGCGCGCGTAATCGACCCCCACGAGGGTGACGCCACCCGCGTGCCGCGCCGTGGTCACGACGGTGTCGAGCCGCACGCGTGGCGCCCACCGGGATCCCGCCGGCAGGTCGCGATCGAGCGCGGTCCGCACGGCGTCGGTGATGGCGAACGAGTGGCGCGGGCTCGGATCATCCAGATAGCCGCGCGCATGGATCTGGATGTGGCCGGTAAGGGTATTGATGGAGTTATGGACCATCTCCACGAGCAGCCCGCGGCTGTAGGCGCTTACGAACACCATGAGCCACACGCCGATGACCACGGCCATCAGGATGAGTCCGGTGCGGCGCGGATTCCGCCACAGGTTCCGCCAGGCGAGGATCCAGGTCATGGGGCGGTGAGCGCCGCCGCGGGTTTGAGCCGGTGCACGCGGATGAT
The DNA here is from genome assembly GCA_046704465.1 of Opitutaceae bacterium. GTDB lineage: Bacteria > Verrucomicrobiota > Verrucomicrobiia > Opitutales > Opitutaceae > Fen-1467. The sequence goes on from JBJKRV010000354.1 coordinate 2,073, forward strand.
GGGCAGCAACGCGGCCGCCGCGGTGACGGTGAAGACGAACACGGGCCCGGCCACGGCGCTGAACCAGCTCAGGCGGGTGTAAAGGCGGTCCGGCATGCCGTATTGCTCCATGATCCGGCCGGCCGATCCCATCGGAATGCCCACGTGCTGGACGATGATCGAGAGCGTCACGCCCAGTCCGGTGCCGAGCGCCACGCCGACGGCGGCCAGCAGCAGCGACTCCAGCAGCAGCATGCCCGCGAGGCGACCCGGCGTCGTGCCGATGGCGCGCAGGACGCCGAACTCGTGGATGCGTTCCAGCACCGCCATGAGAAAGGTGTTGGCAATGCTGAAGATCACGACGAGCAGGAGGATCGCGTACATGATGTCGCCGGAGATCTGGTCGAGCAGGATGCTCTGGCGCAGACCGGGCAACAGGGAGCCCCACGTCAGCGCGACCAGCGGCGGATCCTGCCGCGGCAGCACGGCGGCGACGGCGCCGCGCACCCGGTCTAGTTGGTCGAAGTTCCGGGGTTCGATGACAATCCGGTGCACCGCCCCGTTCATGTCGAACGCAGTCTGAAACGGAGCCAGCTCCACCAGCATGAGCGACCGGTCGAGATCGGGCTGGCCGGTGCGGATGATTCCGGTCACGTGCAGCACCTCCGCCGCGGTGCTGCCGTCATAACCCTGGCCGAGAACAACCAATTGCCCGCCGAGACCGACCTGGAGGTTGGTGGCCAGACGCGACCAGATGACGGCTCCGTCCGGATCGGCGCCGAGAAAATGCCCTTCGCGCACGGTTTTTTGCAGCGTGGTGATTTTCGTCTCCCTCGCCGGATCGATCGCAATGACGAGCACGCCTTGCGAGCGTTGCGGCGAGGAAACCAGGGCGAAGGCTTCGGCGCGTGGCGCGGACGCCTTCACGCCTGGAATGGCGTCGATGCGGGCGAGCAGAGGCTGCGGATCGTGGATCACGTCGCGGATGGTGGGGTTCTCCTGGTAGCCGCGGGGGAGCACCTGCAGGGGGCCGGTCTGCAGGTCGACCGCCGACTGGATCATCGCCTGATAGGCGCCGTGCTGCCACGACATCATGAAAATCAGCAGGAGACAGGAGAAGGCGAGGGCGGCGACGGTGAGCAGGCTCCGGCGGGGACTGCGCCAGAGGTTGCGCCAGGCAATCTTCACCACCGGATGCATCGCAGGAATCTCAGAAGCGCTCGCGGGGCGGGTTGCGGAGGGCCTCGCGGGTGAACACGCGGTCCGGCAGCGTGTCGAGGATGCGCACGTGGAGGTAGCGGATGCGGGTGAACCGCCCGGGTTCGTCCACCTCGGTCATGGTCAGCTCGTGGGCGAAGGGCAGGCCGTCCTCGGGGCGGATGTCGCCAAAGGTCAGGCGCTTCACCGGCTTGCCGTCCTCGTCGAAGAACGTTTCCTCCAGGAACGCGCCGTCAGCGCGGATGAGCAGGCGCTGGCTGCCCCAGACCACGGGCGCGCTTGGCAGCGGCGTCGACTCGACGACATAGACCAGCTGGCCGTCCCGGTGCTCGGTGCCGACGATGCGGTGCCGGTACTCCGTCAGCAGGCTGTCGGATTTGGCGAGATCGTTGTTGGTGAAATCGGACCCCATCCATGACTGGGCCATCATCGACGGCGGCAGCTTGATGATCCGGCTGACCTCGGGGTTGTAGATCCACATGTTGTCGCCCAGCTTCAGGGTGCCGTTGCCGCGGTCGCGCAGCGGATCGAGGATCGTGACCAGCGTGTCCCGCTCGCCACGCGTCCAGGCCTCGAGCGTCTGCGTGCGCTGCCACGTCGGCCGGTGGATCGTCATTTCCAGCGTCGCGACCGACGCCTTGCCGCGATAGGCGCGGAAGGCCTTCTCGACCAGGTCGCGGGCGCTGGGAGACTGCGCGCGGGCCGCGAGCGTCAAGAGCGGAGCCATCGCCACCATCGGGATGAGGCGCCGGAGCCGGAAATCATGAGCGCGAAGGTCCATCAGGGACTCGTCCGGCGGTGAAGCCGGATGTTCCCAGAAAAACGGTTCAGCGCCGCCGGTTCAAGGTCGGGCAGCGGTGGCGGACACGGGTCGATTGCCCGTTTTCCGGATGCGTCGCCGCCGCGCGGGGCGGTCTCAGGCGTACTTCGCCAGCAACGGTGCCAGTTCCCGGCGCGTGCGGGCCGGCCAGAGTTTGCGGTCCGTCATGATCGCGTGCTCCAAGGCCCGGTGGCAGGGCCAGTCGGGCTGGCTCGGCAACTGCGGGATCGCACGGGCGACGATGGCGCGGGCGGTGGCGGCATTGCGCTGCAGGCATGCCCCGACCATCTCCACCGTGACGTGGTGGCCGTCGTCCTTCCAGCTGTCGAAATCGGTGATCATCGCGAGGGTGGCGTAGGCGATCTCGGCCTCGCGCGCGCACTTGGCCTCGCCGAGGTTGGTCATGCCGATCACGTCATAGCCGTGCCGGTGGTTGGCCAGCGACTCCGCCCGCGTGCTGAACGCCGGCCCCTCCATGCAGACGTAGGTGCCGCCGTCGTGCACGCGCGCCTTCAGGGCGCGGCCGCAGCGGAGGAGCAGGCGGCGGAGTTCGCCGCAGATCGGATCGGCAAAGGCGACGTGCGCCACGATGCCGCGCCCGAAAAATGTGTGCTGTGCCGACTGCTTGGTGCGGTCGACAAACTGGTCGATCAGCACCACGTCCCCCGGCCGGTGGCGGGCCTGCAGCGAACCCACGGCGCTGACGCTGATGATCCAGGCGACGCCGAGTTTCTTCATCGCCCAGAGGTTGGCGCGGTGGTTCAGCTCGCTCGGCAGGATCCGGTGTCCCCGTCCGTGCCGCGGCAGGAACACGACCTCCCGGCCGGCCAGGGTGCCGGTCAGCAACGCGTCCGACGGCGGTCCAAACGGAGTCGTGATTCGCCGCCAGCGCTGGGCGGCGAACCCGGGCAGATCGTACAGGCCCGTGCCGCCAATGATGCCGATGCGGGAAGGATTCATGGCGCTGACTCAACCATGAGTTGCACGTTTTGGCCAGCATCGGGCGGGCGGGCCGCTCGCGCTCCCGATCAGGATTGAGCTGCGGGCGAAACAGGGAGGCGCTCGGAGCGCGCGCCGCTGGCGCGCCTTGGGAGTTCGAGCCGACACATCATCTCGGTCCCGCCGCCCGCGCTCCCCGTCCCCAGGTGGACAACACCGGCGACACCGCTCCAGGCGGTCACACTCAGGGGACGCCCTTGGCGCCGGGCGCCTTGGCCCACGTGTCCTTGAGCGTGATGGTGCGGTTGAAGACCGCATGGCCGGGCCGACTGTCCGGGTCGAGGGCGAAATACCCGAGCCGTTCGAACTGGTACGTATCCCCGGACGCCGCGCCGGCGAGGCTGGGCTCAAGGCGGGCCGTCACCACGTCGAGCGAATGCGGGTTGAGATGCTTCTTGAAATCACCGTCGGCGTCCGGCTCCGGCACCGTGAACAGCCGGTCGTAGAGGCGCACCTCGGCGGCGACGGAGCGGTCCGCGCTCACCCAGTGGATCGTGCCCTTGACCTTCCGGCCCGCATTCGGGCCGCCGGTCCGCGAGTCGAGATCGGCGGTGCACCGCACCTCGGTCACCCGGCCGTCGGCGTCCTTGACCACCTCGTCGCACGTGACGATGCTGGCGTACTTCAGCCGCACCTCGCCGCCGGGGCGCAGGCGGAAATATTTCGGCGGCGGCGTCTCCATGAAATCGTCCGCCTCGATGTACACCTCGCGGGTGAGTGCCAGCGTCCGGGTGCCGGCGGCCGGATCGTCGGGCCGGTTCACCGCCTCGCAGGGCACGACCTGGTCCGGGGCCAGGTTGGTGAGGACGAGTTTCAGCGGGCGGAGTACGGCCAGCCGCCGCGGGGCGGAATGGTTCAGCTCGTCGCGGATGGCGTGCTCGAGGACGGCCACATCGGTGAGGCTGTTGAATTTTGTGACGCCCACGCCGATGGCGAAGCGGCGCAGGGCGGGCGCGGGCACGCCGCGCCGGCGCAGGCCGCAGATGGTGGGCAGGCGGGGATCGTCCCAGCCGGCCACGTGCTCCTCCTGCACCAACTGGAGCAGCTTGCGCTTGCTCATCACGGTGTAGGTGACGTTGAGCCGCGCGAATTCGTACTGGCGGGGCAGGGTCCGCGGGAGTTCGAGGCTCTCGAGGATCCAGTCGTAGAGCGGGCGGTGAACCTCGAATTCAAGCGTGCAGATGCTGTGGGTGACGCCCTCGATGTAGTCGCTCACGCAATGGGCGAAGTCGTACATCGGGTAGATGCACCAGATGTTGCCGGTGTGGTGGTGCTCGGCGTGGCGGATGCGGTAGAGGACCGGGTCGCGCAGCCAGATGTTGGGCGCCGCCATGTCGATCTTCGCCCGCAGCGTGCGCGCCCCGTCGGGAAACATGCCGACCTTCATCCGCTGAAACAGGTCGAGGTTCTCCTCCACGGAGCGTTCGCGGTAGGGACTCTCGCGGCCGGGTTTGTCCGGCGGACCGCGGTAGGCGTCGACTTCCTCGGCGGTGAGGTCGCAAACGTAGGCGCGTCCGCGCCGGATGAGTTCGAGGGCGAAGGCGTGCAGCTGGTCGAAATAATCGCTGGCGAAGAACGGCTCGGCGGGCACGTTCGGTCCCGCCGGCGCCGCGTAGAAATCGAGCCGCCCGCCGGCCGGGCGCGCTTCCGGGGGGCGGCCCTTCGGCTTGAAGCCCATGCAGTGGTCGGCCCAACCGGCCGTGAGCCACCGGACATCGGCGAGGATGGATTCGACGTATTCGACGTCCTCCTTGATGGGGTTGGTGTCGTCGAACCGGAGGTTGCAGCGGCCCCCGTTTTCCCGGGCGATGCCGAAGTTCAGGCAGATCGACTTCGCGTGGCCGATATGCAGGTAGCCGTTGGGCTCCGGCGGAAACCGGGTCACGATTTCGGCGTAGCGCTTTTCCGCGACGTGACCGGCGACGATTTCGCGGATGAAATCGGCCGGCACCGCGGCGGCGGGCTCCTCGTTCTCGGCGGTCATAAATAAACGGGCGAATTTGCCGGGGTGCAGGGGACGACGCAACGATACAATTGGCAAAGCCCGCCCGTGAATCGGACCGGGAAAGGGTTGAGTGGCGCTGCGCCGGGGCTCATGGTCCGGACATGGGCAGATT
>JBJKRV010000355.1:0-2770 GCA_046704465.1 Opitutaceae bacterium
TTCCCCATGTAGAAGGCGAGCAGCTCATCGCTGTCGTGGAGGTGGGCGAGCGTCACGGCCTCCAGCCGCATGTTCTCGCCGATGAAATCCTTGAACTCTCCGGCGGAGACCTCGCCCAAGCCCTTGAAGCGCGTGATCTCGGAGGCGGCACCGAGGCGCCGCAGCTCCGCCTGCTTCTCCGCCTCGGAGTAGCAGTATGCGGTCTCCCGCTTCGTGCGGACGCGAAAGAGCGGCGTCTCGAGAATGTAGAGGTGGCCGCCGGCGATGAGGTCGGGAAAGTACTGCAGGAAGAACGAAATGAGGAGCAGGCGGATGTGCATGCCGTCGACGTCCGCGTCGGTGGCGATGACCACCCGATTGTAGCGGAGGCCCTCGAGGCCCTCCTCGAGGTTCAACGCCGACTGGAGCAGATGGAACTCCTCGTTCTCGTAGATGACCTTCTTCGACAGTCCGTAGGTGTTGAGCGGCTTGCCCTTGAGGGCGAACACGGCCTGGGTCTGCACGTCGCGGCACGCAGTGAGCGAGCCGGCGGCCGAATCCCCCTCGACGATGAACAACGTGCTCTGCTCGGCGCGCTCGTCGCGGTCGCCCAGGTGGAGCCGGCAGTCGCGCAGCTTGCGGTTGTGCAGCGAGGCCTACTTGGCGCGCTCCCGGGCCAGGCTGCGGATGCCGGCCAGCTCCTTCCGCTCGCGCTCGTTGTCCTCGAGCTTGCGCTTGAGGGCCTCGGCGGTCTCGCGGTTGCGATGCAGATGGGCGTCAAGCTGCTGCTGCACGAAGGTGCCGATGAACTGCCGGATCGGCGGACCGCCCGGGCCGAGGTCCGAGGAACCGAGCTTGGTCTTGGTCTGCGATTCGAACACCGGTTCGATGACCCGGATCGACACCGCGGCGACGATCGACTGGCGCACGTCGGCCGCGTCGTAGTCCTTCTTGTAGAAATTGCGCAGCACCTCGACCACCGCCTCGCGAAACGCCTGCTGGTGCGTGCCGCCCATGGTCGTGTGCTGGCCGTTGACGAAGGAGTAGTAGTCCTCGCCGTAGTGCGAGCCGTGGGTGAAGGCGATCTCGATGTCCTCGCCCTCGAGGTGGACGATGGGATACAGGATCTCGCCGCTGAGGTTCTTTTCGAGCAGGTCCCTCAGGCCGTGCTCGGAACGGAACGGCTTGCCGTTGAACGTGAGGGTAAGGCCACGGTTGAGGTAGGCGTACTTCCAGAGCAGGTCCTCGATGTATTCGGTGCGAAATTTGAGGTCGGCCCCGAACAACTCGTCGTCCGGCGTGAATTCGATCAGCGTGCCGTTGCGCTCCCCGGTGCGCGCGACCTTGTGATCCTTGCGCAGCTTGCCGCGGGCGAATTCGACCACCTTGGTCTGCCCGTCGCGCACCGCCTGTGCCCGATAGCCGACGGAGAGCGCGTTGACCGCCTTCTGCCCGATGCCGTTCAGGCCGACGGCCTTCTTGAACGTCTCGGAGTCGTACTTCGCGCCCGTGTTGATCACCGACACGCATTCCAGCACCTTGCCGAGCGGAATGCCGCGCCCGTAATCGCGCACGCGCATGGTGCGGTCCTCGAGCTCGACCTCGATCTTCCGGCCGTAGCCCATGGTGAACTCGTCGACCGCGTTGTCGATGGTCTCCTTCAGCAGGACATAGATGCCGTCGTCCGGGTGGCTGCCGTTGCCCAGGCGTCCGATGTACATTCCGGGTCGCAGCCGGATGTGCTCGGTGGAGGAGAGAGTCTTGATGCTGGCTTCGGTGTAATTGTGATCGGCCATCGGACGGTGGAATCGGGTTCTGGGTTGGAAAAATGACGCGACGGGAAGGGCGGATCTCCGGCTCAGACGGCGACGGGCAGGACCGTGAGGCGCGAGGCCGGGCCGGCGAGCGCGCGCATCCTGGGGTCGAAAGTGACCACGGTTCCGCCGTGATGTTCGGCGAGACGCAGCAGGTAGCAGGCGTTGACCTGCCGATGCCCCAGGGCGCGCGCGAAGTCAGCCGGCTGCGGCGGCGGCTCGTCAACCCAAAAGCTGTGTTCGGGCCGGGTCGTCCACTGTGCGAGCAGCAGGCAGGCCTCGTACGGCGTGACCGAGCCCGACGCATACTTCGGATCACAGGAGAACCGCAGAAACGCGAGTTGTGTCAGGGCGCACGTCGCCCAGCCGGAGGCGGCGGATCGGGCGAACCATTCGTGCGCAGCGGCGTGGAACTGATGGTTGGGCCAGGCCAGCGCCAGCAGCACGTTCGTATCCGGCAGCGCGACGCTCACCGTTCCTCCTCCGTCGCGGTCCGGGAGGCCAGGTCGCCGGGAATCACCCGCGCATCGGCGGGCACCTGAAACACAGGCAGCCCGCTTGCGGTTGAGAACGATTCCCTTGCCTTCAGGCCTTTCCGGGCGAGGGCCGAAATCACAGTCCCAAGATTGTCGCCCGAGGCGTCAGCCAGTGCCTTGCCTGCCTCGTAAACATCTTGATCCAAAGTAATTGTGGTCCTCAACAAGGTGATATTCGATACGATGATACGCTGATGTCAATACATCACAGCATCAAAATCTGTCACCCTTTATCAACTCGCGCTGATCGACTGTAGCCGGGGCCTCCGCCTCAGACCGCTGCGACGATCGGAATTTCCTGCCCGGCCAGGTCTCCCACCCTTGGGCGGTGGCAAACTGCCGACGCCATTTGTCCTCCAATCCCACTGGTCCTAATCTCTGCCATGCATCGTCGTCACTCCACGCCTTCCATTTTCGCCGCGCTGGCCGCCGCCTTTCTGA
>JBJKRV010000356.1:0-3946 GCA_046704465.1 Opitutaceae bacterium
CTGCCGATAGGCCACCTTCACCGCCGAGTCGTGGGTGTCGTCCGTGGCGTCCTGCAGCACGAGCCCGGCGTCGTATTCCGCCAGGCCGGCGCGGATCTCCTGCCGGAACTTCTCCCGCAGTCGCGGACAGAGATTCTCCCCTTTGTGCCGCAGGGTGGTGAACCACGACAGGTGGTTGATCCCGGCGCACCGCCACTCCAGTTCATCGTACGGCACCCCGGCGTATTCGGCGAGCAGCTGGCTGGTGCCCTGCACCGAGTGGCAGAGGCCGACGACCGGCATGGACGACGTCCGGCCCGCCGCCAGGCACATCATGCCCATCGGGTTGGTGTAGTTCAGCACCAGCGCCTCCGGACAATGGCGTTCGCAGTCGCGCAGCACCTCGAGCCAGACCGGCACCGTCCGCAGCGCCTTGAAGAGACCGCCCGGACCAATGGTGTCGCCGATGCACTGGTCGATGCCGTATTTCAGCGGGATGTCGTTGTCCCACTGCACGCAGGCGGTCCCGCTCACCTCGATGCAGTTGACGAGGTAGTCCGTGCCGCGCAGGACGTCGCGCCGCCGGGTGGACGCAACGACGTTCCACCGCGCCCCCCCGATTCGGCGCAGGAGCCTGCGGATGACCCGGGCGGTAAGATCGAGCCGGCGCGCGTCGATGTCGACCAGCGCGATGGTGCCGCCCTGGTTGCCGGGGATGCGGGCGACGTCATTGACCAGGCGCGGGGCGAAAAAGCTTCCCGCGCCCAGGAACGTGAGCTTGATCGGGCGCGCCATCGTTCCGCCGAGACCGCGTGCGGCGGCATCCTGGGTGTGCGAGGCGCGCTTGTAGCCGGATGCTGTTCGCCGGGAATGAATAGCCATGGGAGGGGAGAGCTGGCATTTGAGCCTGCCCGGTCGCAAACCGTAGGCGCATCGCGAAATACTGATGGCCGGCCGGCTTTTTGTGATCTGGATGTGATCCGTCCCGGGGCAAGATGCGCCGGATCAGCTTTGGCAGGAGTCCGTCTCAGGCGGCCGCAATCTCGAGGCATTCAACGTTCACGAAGAACGGCGAGACTTCGATGCCTTCTTCCCGCTGGCCGGTGAACGAGGCGTCGAGGAAGTGTTTCCCTTGACGGAGCTCCACCTCAAAGACGACCGATTCCGCCCCCTCGGGGATCAACTGGCTGACCGCGAGCTCGCCGATCCGCAGGAAGGCCTCGCCACGTTGCAGTGGAAACTGCCACGCGCAGACCGCGTCCAGGACCGCGAGAGGGACAAACTGCATCCGGATTCGGTAACGCCCGGTCCGGGCCACGTCCACGGCCCAGTAACCGAAGCCGCGCGGCTCCCGTTTCTCGGCCTGCACGTGCGCATCGTGCAGCTCGTGTGGGCCCAGCGCCGAGCGCGGTCCGCGCAGGTCCTGCGCGCAGAGCTTGACCGGATTTTCGTGCCGCGAGCCCAGGATGTTTCGCACCGGCGGGCTGATGCCCCGCGACACGTCCTCGAACCAGGCGCGGTACTCATTTCTCATGCGCCGGACGATCTCCGGGTGATCGCGGGCGATATTATGCCTTTCGCCCGGATCGTTCTCGATGTCGTAGAGCTCCGTCTCCGCCATGTCGACGGGCTTGATGTAGCGCTCGAGCCAGCCGGGCGCGCTCATCACGATCTTGTACTTCTGCCCCCGGGCGGCGCAACTCACGTAGAGGCGAGGCTCGTCCGCGTAAATCCGGTGCGGCCGGTCCGGGCGGCTTTGCTGAAAGAAGAGGGTCCGCTCCGGCCAGGCGGCCTCCCGGCCCTGCAGCAGGGGCACGAGGCTCCGGCCGTCCATCCGCACCCGTTCGGGCGGTTCCACGCCGCACAGCTGCAGCACCGTGGGCACGATGTCGATGTGCGAGCAGATCTGCGGGCATTTCCGGCCGCGTTCGAGCTTCCCGGGCCAGGCGACGAAGAGCGGCAGCTTGATGCCCCCTTCGTAGACCATGCCCTTGCCTCCGCGCAGACCCGCGTTGTAGCGGAAGGGGCCAAGCGGGCCCTCGTCGGCTCCGTGCGGCCCGATGGGGCCGTTGTCGACGGTGTAGAGGATGATCGTGTCCTCGGTGAGCCCCAGGTGCTGCAGCCGCGCCCGAAGCCGGCCGACGTTTTCGTCCAGGTTGACCATGACCCCGTAAAGGGTGGCGGTGTAGTCGTCGAACCCCATCGCCTTGAACGGCGCGCTGTAATGGGCCGCCACGGCGAGCGGGTTGTGCACGACGTTGGTGGGCAGGTAGACGAAGAACGGCTCTCCCCGGCTCCCTTCGATGAAATCCATGGCGGCATTGAAGGAAATGTCCGTGATGTAGCCGTGGGTTTTGACCGGCTCCTCGTTGTGATAAAGGATGGGATCGAACAGCGAGTTGTTCGGGGGGTTGGCGATGCCGGCCACGATCGCATCCTTGCAGATCAGGGACTCCTGGAATCCGCGGTCGATCGGCCGCAGCGGGTAGTGATCGCCCAGGTGCCATTTGCTGAAGATGCCGGTGCGATAGCCCGCGTGGCCGAGCATCTGCGCGAGCGTGGTTTCGTCCGGCCGCATCATGGCCAGGCCCGTCGAGGTGTCGACCACCCCGGTGCGGTAGTGGTAGCGTCCGGTCATCAGGGACGCGCGGGCCGGCGAGCAAAGCGGGCAGCCGTAATGGTTGGGGAACCAGACACCGTCCCGGTACAGGCGGTCGATGTTGGGCGTGCGCAGCTTCGGATTTCCCATGCAGCTCAGGTCGCCGTAGGCCTGGTCGTCGATCACGATGAGAATGACGTTCGGCCGCGGGCCCCGCGGTTGGGGGCGTTCCTCCGCCTTTCCCGCCGTCAGCCACGACATCGCGCCGGTGGAAACGGCCGCGAATCCGATCCGCTCCAGCATCTGTCTTCGGGTGATCTCCTCTGTGGCCATTGGTCTAGGGCGTCACTTCCGTCCCGCCGGAGTTGAGGTTGGGCGCCTGGAGATACGGTATGCCTGATCGCTTCGGGGTAAAGGCCATGGTCATGGTTTGGGAGGGCCTGGCAGTCTGTTTCGTCCTCCTTCGGTGGCGGAGCGCGAAATGCTGATCGGGCGCACGCATTTTGTGATCTGGACGGGGCCGCCTTTGGGCGCACCGCCTGCCTGGTGACGGGACTTGATGTGGATTTACATCGCCTTGGGTGTGTCGACACGCCGGCAGGCGACCTGCCATTTGACGGTCGCGTTCGCCGGCACGTCGAGGCGCAGCCGGAGCAGATCAGGCTCGCCGTCGACCGGGGCCGTCGCGGTGCGGGCGGACTCTGCGGCCGCCTCAACCAAACGATAACCATTCATGGCCAGGACGATTTCATAGGTCTCGCCACCGACGACGTTCGCGGCGCCGGCCAGGACTCCGGTTGATTGGTCCCAGGCCGGGTGCTCCGCCAGGTCCTCGTATCCCTGCATCAAATGCCGGTTGGTGGAGAGAAACTGCGGATTCGCCTCGACCTCATGGACCGACAACACCCGCGCTTCGCCGGGACGCAGGGTTTGAGTCAGCCGGTCCGAACCGGGAATGTGCGCCACGAAGCGGTCGTTCCAGAAATCGTAGACGTAATATGAGCAATCGGCGCGCAGTCCGAGCGCCCCGTCGGCCTGGTCGCCGGCCAACGCCACCGAAATCGTCTCTTCCCGCGTCGGGAGCGCCTGGTTGAAGAATGTCACTTGGTGCCAATTCGGCGCGACGGCAAAGTCATAGACCCGGGGCCATTCACGGCCCGCGAAGGCGTCGACCGGCCGGGCGCTGGGGCGGGTCGCGCACGGGTAGGGGAACGTCCGCGAGAGATCGTGCAGCACCTCGGGCGGGAGCGTGCGGAACGGGTTCGCCAGCAACAGGCGGCTCGCCGCCACGTAGGCCATCGTGAGCAACATCCGGCGGCCGTCCCGGTCGGAGCCGGACCAGCCGTCGACCTTCCAGCCGTCCCGCAG
>JBJKRV010000357.1:0-2751 GCA_046704465.1 Opitutaceae bacterium
GGAGGTCGAGCGCCTCATCTTCTGTTCCGGCAAGGTCTATTACGACCTCGTCGACTACCGGGCCAAGCGGCAGATCGCGGACGCCGCCATCGTCCGCATCGAGCAACTGTACCCGCTCCATCGCGACCGCCTCTCCGAGCTCTGCGACAAATATGACGGCGCCACGGTGGTCTGGTGCCAGGAGGAGTCGCAGAACATGGGCGCCTGGAGTTTCATCGCCCCGCAACTGGAGTACCTCTTCGGGCGCAAGCCGTTCTATGCCGGCCGGGACGCGAGCGCCTCGCCGGCCGTTGGCCATCTCGCGCGCCACCGCGCCGAGCAGGCCGCGCTCATCAAGGCGGCCTTCGGCGTCTGACACCTCTCCGCCCGGCTCCGGCCGACTGCACTCTCGACTCCGGGGCCCCGCCGACCGAACGTTCCTCCAACCGGATATCCTCTCCTCCGATGCCTAACCTCGACGTCAAGATTCCCTCCCTGGGCGAATCCATCACCGGCGGCGTGCTCTCAAAGTGGCACGTCAAGGACGGCGACTTCGTGCGGAAAGACCAGCCGCTCTACGAGCTGGAGACCGACAAGATCACCTCCGAGGGCGCGGCCGAGGCCGCCGGGCGCATCGCCCTGAAAGCCGCCGCCGGCGCCGAGGTCAAGATTGGCGCCGTGGTGGCCACCATCGACACGAGCGCAGCCGCTCCGACCGCCTCCGCCGCTCCCGCCGCGTCACCGCCGTCGGCCGAAGCAAAGGCGACGCCGCCCCTGTCCCCCGCGGTTCGCCGGCTGGCGGCCGAGACCGGCGTCGATCCGGCCGGAGTGGCCGGCACCGGCAAGGGCGGCCGGGTCACCAAAGGCGATCTGCTCTCCGCCCGCGAAGCGGCTCCGAAGGAGGCCCCGCCGGCGCCAGTGCCCCCGCCGCCTGCCGCGACGCCGCCGGCCGCGGAAGCCCGGCCACCCAAGCTCGAGGCGACCGCGCGTCAGACCCGGCGCAAGCTGTCGCCGCTGCGGCAGCGTTTGGCCCAGCGTCTTGTCCAGGCGCAGCACGAAGCTGCGATGCTCACGACCTTCAACGAGGTCGACATGTCCGCCGTGCGCGATCTCCGCGCCCGCTACCAGGAGGCGTTCACCAAAAGGAACGGCGTCAAGCTGGGCTTCATGTCCTTTTTCGTGAAGGCGGCCGTCCGCGCCCTCCAGGAGGTTCCGGCCGTGAACGCGTTCCTCGACGGCGACACGCTCGTGGAGAACCACACCTACGACATCGGCGTCGCGGTTTCGACCGAGCGCGGCCTCCTCGTGCCGGTCCTGCGCGACTGTGACGGAAGCGGTTTTGCCGACATCGAGAAACAGCTCGCGGCGCTCGCCCAGCGCGCCCGCGAAAGCAAGATCACGCTCGCCGACCTCGAGGGCGGGATCTTCACCATCACCAACGGCGGCATCTTCGGGTCGCTGCTGTCCACGCCGATTCTCAATGCCCCCCAGTGCGCGATTCTCGGCATGCACGCCATCCAGGATCGCCCCGTCGCCGTCAACGGCCAGGTCGTCATCCGGCCCATGATGTACCTCGCGCTCAGCTACGACCACCGGCTGGTCGACGGGCGCGAAGCGGTCACCTTCCTCGTGCGCGTGAAGGAGGCCATCGAGGACCCGACGCGGCTCTTGCTGGCCGTCTGACGACTACCGGCCGGTCTCGGTTTGGGTTGAGGTCAAGACCGCCTTCCCTCTTCAACCTCCGATTTCAACTCTTCTGCCATGTCCGAAACGACTTTTGATGTGATCGTAGTGGGCGCCGGCCCCGGCGGGTACGTCTGCGCGTTCCGCGCCGCCCAACTGGGACTCAAATGCGCGCTCGTCGACCAGCGGCCCACCCTGGGCGGCACCTGCCTGAACGTCGGCTGCATTCCGTCCAAGGCCCTCCTCCAGGCCAGCGAGCATTTCGCGTGGGCCCGCCACGGCGCCGCCGCGGGCGGCATCAAGCTCGGCAGCGTCGAGCTCGACCTCGCCGCGATGTTGAAGAGGATGGACGAGGTCGTCAACAAGCTGGGTGGCGGCGTCGCGCAGCTTGCCAAGGCGCGCCGCGTGGCCGTCTTCACCGGCCGGGGCACCCTGGTCGCGCCGGACCGCGTGCGGGTGGAGCCGGCGGACGGCTCGCCGACCGAATTGATGGCGCGCCACATCGTGATCGCCACCGGTTCGGCGCCCTCGGAGCTGACCTTCCTGCCCTTCGACGGCCGCACCGTCGTCTCCTCGGACGACGCGATTGCCTTCGACACGGTCCCCCGGCGACTCGTGGTGGTCGGCGGCGGGGCCATCGGCCTCGAACTCGGGTCGGTCTGGAGCCGGCTGGGCGCCGCGGTGTCCGTCGTCGAGTTCCTGCCCAAGATCGCGGCCAACTATGACGACGATGTGGTCCGCCTGCTCGCCCGCCTCCTCGGCAAACAGGGACTGGCAATCGAGGTGAATGCCCGCGTCACCGGACTCAAGTCGCCGGAGGCGGCAGCCAAGACCGCCGGCGCCGTGCTGCTGGCGGAGCGGGATGGCAAGACGATGGAATTCCCGGCCGACAAGATTCTGGTCTCCGTGGGCCGCCGCCCGGTCACCGAAGGCCTCGGCCTCGAGACCGTGCGGGTGGAACTCGACGAGAAGAAGCGCATCCGGGTGGACGACCGCCTGCGGACGAACGTGCCCGGGGTGTGGGCCATCGGCGATGTCGTCGGCGGCCCGATGCTCGCCCAGAAGTCCGAGGAGGATGGCGCTGCCGTG
>JBJKRV010000358.1:0-2887 GCA_046704465.1 Opitutaceae bacterium
GACCTTCCCAACGGCAAGCTGAGCTTTGCCCTCGGCGCCAGCCACACGCGGGAGACGCTGAAGTCGACACCCGACGCCACCAGCCAGCCGATCGCACCGGGCCTGTCCATCGCCGGCTGGCTCAACACCCAGTCGCTCTCCCCCTTCCAGGCGGAGCGCAATTTCAATTCGATCTACGCGGAGGTGCGGGCCCCGATCATCGGACCGCAGCAGAACATCACCGGCATCCACCAGCTGACGCTCGATCTGGCCGGCCGTTATGACAACTACAGCCACGTCGGCCATTCGACGGTTCCGGAAGCCAGCCTGCATTACGAGCCGATCGACGGACGCTTCACGTTGCGCGCCTCCGTCGGCCGCTCGTTCGGGGCGCCGGAACTGGCCCAGCTCTTCGGTCCGCCGATCTCCGGGCCGATCCCGCCGTTCACCTACCAGGGTTATTACGGGAACACCGCCTCGAGCGCCGGCTTTTCGGGCATGAGCGGGCCCAACCCCAACCTGCAGCCGTTCAAGGCGAACACCTGGTCGACCGGCTTCGTCCTGGCGCCGCGCCAGGTCCCGGGGCTGGACGTGTCCTTCGACTTCTTCGACGCCACGGTCAAGGGCGCCATCGGGTACCTGAACCAGGTGTCGATCGTCCAGAGCGTCGAGAAGCTGGGCCCGGCCTCGCCCTTCGCCCAGTACGTCCACATCGGCAGCCCGACGGGACCGGGCGTCACGGGCCCCGGCCAGCTCAGCACCGCCAACCCGACCACCGTCTTTGTGCAGGTGCCCCTGATCAACCTGACCTCCCAGGCGGACAAGGGCTTCGATCTTTCCGTCAACTACGCCGTGAACACGGGACCGACCAGCCGGTTCAAGGTCAGCTCCACCGCCACCGTCTGGAACAGCTACCTGGTGCAGGAGATCCCGACCGAGGACTACTACCAGTACGCCGGCACCGCGTCGGGCGGCGGCAGCAGCAGCCAGGGGACGATTCCCCGCTGGCGCTCCTACACCACGCTCGACTGGCAGAACAACTACGTCGAGTTCCAGATCGGCCACACCTACATTCCACCCGTGAACGACATCGGTCCGGGCGGCTCGGCGGCGACCCCGCCGGTGCGGGTCGGCAGTTACCAGCAGTTCGACTTCATGGTGGCCGCCAAGCTCGGCCGGGCCTTTTCGGCCGGGTGGAGCGGTCGGGCGGAACTCCGGCTGGGGGTCAACAACGCCTTCAACCGGATGCCGCCGGTGGCACCCAACGCCTTCCCGGCCACCAACGCGGACGTCGGCGACTACAACGGCGCCATCGGGCGGCTCTATTACGCGGAACTCCGGTTCCGTTATTGAGGCCGGACGGCGCGGACCGCCGCGCCACCGGCTGGTTGCCAAACTCGGCGGCTGAAACCAAGGTGACGGCATGATCAGCCTGATCGCCCGCCTGGTGGAGTTCAGCCGCCGCCGGGCCGGAATTGTCGTGGGCGTCGTGGCCGTTTTGGTGGTGGCGGCCGCCATCCTCGGCGTGCCGCGTCTCGCGATCAACACCGACCTCGACAAGCTGATCTCGCCGAACCTGCCCTGGCGCAAGACGGCCGCCGCCCTCGATCGCGACTTTCCCCAGGACTCGGACCTGCTCGCCATCGTGATCGACGGCGCCACGCCGGACCAGGCGTCCGACGCGGCGGACGCGATCGCCGCCCGCCTGAAGGCCGAGCCGCGCCTGTTCCGCCACGTGCGGGAGCCGGGCGGCGGGGAATTCTTCCAAAAGAACGGCCTGCTCTTCCTGTCAACGGGCCAGGTACAGAAGTTCGCCGACGACATGATCTCGGCGCAGCCGCTCATCGGGACGCTGGCCGCCGATCCGAGTCTCCGCGGTGTGTTCAACGCCCTCGACCTGCTCGCCCAAGGGGGCATTCGGGGCGACACCGACTCCGCGACCCTCGACCCGCCGATCAACGCGGTGGCGAATGCCGTCGAGGCGGCGACGGAAGGGCAGTACCGGCCAATCTCCTGGCAGAACCTGTTCAGCGGCCGGAAGCCGGACCTGCTGGAACTGCGCCGCTTTGTCGTCGCCCAGCCGGTTCTCGATTACAACGACGTCGAGCCGGGCCGCAAGGCGGTCAACGCCATTCGGGCGGCGGCCCGGGCGGATCGCCTCGAGCCGGACCGCGGGGTGCGGGTGCGCGTCACCGGATCGGTCGCACTGACTGACGATCAGTTTTCCGCCCTGTCGGAAGGCGTCGGTTGGTCCACGCTGCTGCCGGTGGTGCTGCTCTGCTTCTGGCTGCTGCTCGGGCTGCGGTCGGTGCGCACCGTTGCCGCGATTCTCACCACCCTGGTGGCCGGACTGGTGCTTTGCGCCGCGGGCGCGGCGCTGATCTTCGGTCCCTTCAACCCCATCTCCGTGGCGTTTGCCCCGCTGTTCGCGGGCATCGCGATCGATTTCGGCATCCAGTTCGGCGTGCGGAACGTCGCCGAGCTTTGCGGCGCCTCCGCGCCGGACGCGCTGCTGCGGACCGCCCGGGGCGTGGGCCCCCCGCTTGCCGTGGCCGCGGCCGCCACCGCGGTCGGATTCTACGCGTTTGTTCCCACCGCCTATTCCGGCGTCTCCGACCTGGGCATGATCGCCGGCACGGGCATGCTGCTGGCCCTGCTCCTGAATCTGACCCTGCTGCCGGCCATGCTGACCCTGCTCCATCCGCGCGGGCGGACGGAGGCCACCGGGTTTGCCTGGGGGGCGCGGGCGGATCGTTTGCTGTTGCGACGCCGCGCCTGGATCCTGGGCGGCGCCGTGCTGCTGGCGGCCGCCGCGGCCGTCACCGTCACCCGCCTGCGGTTCGACTTCAATCCGGTGCATCTGCAGAACCAAAAGGCCGAGTCGGTCCAGACCCTCTACGATCTGACG
>JBJKRV010000359.1:0-2835 GCA_046704465.1 Opitutaceae bacterium
TTCATGCGCCCTAAAGCCCGGGAAGTAGTAGCCGGTCGGGTCAAAGCCGTCGAACTCGCACTTCGCGCAGAAGTCCGCGAGGTCGAACAGGCTGATGCCCTTGCCCCGCCCCCGCAACTGGTTGTTCAGCAACCGGGCGAAACAATAGGCGTTGAGCGATACCTTGAGTCTCGTGCCCCCAGCCCGCTGGATGGGTTCGTAGGCGGCAAGCGCCCGGGTGGTTCCGCTCAGACTGACTCCCGTGGTCGCCGCGAACGAAAGCAACGAGACGCTTTTGAAAAATGATCGACGATCCATCGCAGCATTCATCACGGGAAGAGGTTGAATTTCGCGGTCCATCCTCCCGGTCTACAACGAACCGGGCAGATTGAGTGCCGCCGCTGTGCTTAATAGCAGCACCTCGGCGTTTCGAGACAGCGAGCCTCGATCGCCCTGAATGGTGTCTCAAATCTGGATGCGCGCTGCTATTAGACAGCACCGGCGCCAGCCACTCCCACCGCCTCAGTTTCATCCGCTTCCTGAAACTACCCTTTCATGTCTCAACAACCCCCATCCCCGGCAGCCTCTCGTTCCAGCGTCTGGACCGGTGTCACCGCCTATCATTGGTTGGTCCTGATCATTGCATCCGCCGGTTGGCTGTTCGACTGCATGGGTCAGCGGATCTTCATTCTTGCGCGGGAGCCGGCGATGCGGGAACTCCTTGGCGCCGGCGTCTCGGACGCGACGATCAAATCTTGGGACGGCAACGCCACGTTTGCCATGATGATCGGATGGGCCACCGGCGGAATCATTTTCGGCTTGGTGAGCGACCGTTGGGGACGGGTGCGTGCGATGATCATTACCCTGCTTGCCTACTCGGTATTTTCCGGGCTGACCGGGCTGGCTCATTCGGGCGAGATGTTTCTCCTCTACCGTTTCCTTGGCGGGCTGGGCATCGGCGGTATGTTTGGGGCCGCCACGACGCTGGTAGCCGAAAGCGTGCCCGCGCGGGTCCGACCGCTCGCTCTTGGGGCGATGCAGACCCTTTCGTCGGTTGGAAACATCCTTGGCTCCTTGCTTAGCGCCTGGGTCCAGCCGGGCGTGCCCAACTTCTTCCACGGCTATGCCGGATGGCGGTTCATCTTTTTCATTGGCGCCGCCCCCGCCGTCCTCGCCGTGCCGATAGCCCTCCTGCTCCGCGAACCGGAGGCATGGAAGGAAGCGAAGCGCCGGGCCCGCGAAAGTTCCGACGCGTCTCAACAGGTGGGCTCGATCCCGGACCTGTTCCGCGACCGCCGGTGGCGAAAAAACACTTTTGTCGGCGTCGCCCTCGGGCTCGCCGGCATGGCCGGCTTGTGGGGCATCGGGTTCTTCTCGCCCGAACTCATCTCCACCGCCCTGCGGGGTGAGCCGCAAAAGGTGGTCGATGCCGTTCGCGGCTATGGCACCGCCTTTCAGGACGTTGGCGCATTCTTCGGCATGTTCACATTCACGATCGTCGCCACCTATCTCGGACGCCGGAAAGCGTTTTTTGGGGCCTTTGTCCTCTGCCTCGTCACCACGATCTTCGTGTTCAACCACCTCCGCAGCGGCTCCGACGCGTACTGGATGCTGCCGATGATGGGCTTCGCGCAGTTGTCGGTTTTTGGTGGCTATTCGATTTATTTTCCGGAGCTGTTTCCCACCCGCCTGCGGGGAACCGGAGTCGGCTTCTGTTACAATACTGTCCGTTATCTGGCCGCCGGATTCCCGCCCATGCTTATGGGGCTGAATGGCATCCTGCTCCGGGACGGCGTGTCCGATCCGTTCCGCAAGTCCGCCACCATCCTTTCGTTCGTCTTTGTAATAGGACTGCTGGCACTGATCTGGGCTCCCGAGACCAAGGACCAGCCCTTGCCCGAGTAGCAACAGCGACTCCGACTGGCCGCGGCCAATCAGGCGTAGGACTTGCCCATGTCGACTTTGACCGCCCGGGCAACCCGATGCCGCGGTCGCGACGCGGCGATCGCCCTGTCCAACGCGGCCTGATACGCAGCCGCATCAAGCGGTAGCGTGACCGGCGCGTCCATCCAGGCCGAATAGACCATCGCGTTGGCGAGTTCGACCGACCTGAGTCCCTCCTCGGCGGGCGCCAACAAGGGCCGACCGTCGAGCACAGCCTCGACAAAATTATTGATCACTCCCGCGTGCGCAGAATTGGGCTCGTCGTCCGCAAACGTTGTTTCCGCCGTTTCTGGCACGCCGAAGGCGTTGTCCGTGGTGCGGGCATACTCCCGTGCGTCCACCGCATTCCGGACCAACCGCAGCGCGTCGTGCTCCCTTACCACCAGCCCGCGGGAGCCGGCGATCTCGAGGCGATTCACGCCCGGCGCCTCCCCGGTGGTCGTTGTAAACTGGATGGTGCCCCCCCCCGCCAGCTCGCCATAGGCCGCCACGTTGTCCTCCTCCTCGATGTCGTGATACCGTCCGAATTGGCAGAAGGCGCGCAGTTTCACCGGCATCCCCGCCAGCCATTGCAGGACATCGAGATTGTGCAACGCCTGGTTGATCAAAACGCCTCCCCCTTCACCCTTCCAGGTCGCCCGCCAGTCGCTCAACCCGTAATACGCCTCCGGCCGGAACCAGTTGGTAATGGTCCACTGCACCCGCTGCAGCGCGCCAAGCTCGCTGGCGTCAATCCACTGCTTGATGCGCCGGTAATGGGGATGCACGCGCAGGTTCATCATCAGA
The DNA here is from genome assembly GCA_046704465.1 of Opitutaceae bacterium. GTDB lineage: Bacteria > Verrucomicrobiota > Verrucomicrobiia > Opitutales > Opitutaceae > Fen-1467. The sequence continues at coordinate 2,710 of JBJKRV010000359.1, forward strand.
CCGAATACCTGTCCTTGCCGCCGCGGAGGTCTCAGCAATCGTTCGCCGTCGAGCTTGGTGGCGGTCAGTGGCTTCTCCATCAAAAGGTGCAACCCACGCGCGAGCGTGCTCGCGCGTGGGTTGCAC
>JBJKRV010000360.1:0-4884 GCA_046704465.1 Opitutaceae bacterium
GCGTCCGGACCGCGGCGGCAGCGCGCCGCGGGCAAGCCAGTCAGTTTCCATCACGGTGCATGGGTGAGCCCGATCTCCGACCCCGCCGGTACCCCGCCGCAGCGGCGGTCAGATCGACGGGCCGAGCGAGATTGAACCGGCGCGGAGCGCCGGTTCCACCAAGCTGACACTGCCGCGGGCAAAACCATGCTTGCCACTCGGGAAAGCCGTCGTGTTTAGTGGGGGTCTTTTCCCACGTCTGCGCACCATGAAAAAGACCTCCCGATCGACCCCGAAGCCCGCGTCATCTCCAGCGAAGGAAATCAAGGGGGCCGACGCGGTCGTCGAGTGCCTGGTGCGCGAGGGCGTCGACGTCATCTTCGCCTACCCGGGCGGCAGCTCGCTGGAACTGCACCAGTCATTGGCGCACAGCCGGGACGTGCGGGTGGTCCTCCCCCGGCACGAGCAGGGCGGCGCGTTTGCGGCCGGCGGCTACGCGCGGGCGACCGGGCGGGTCGGCGTCTGCATGGCCACGAGCGGACCGGGCGCCACCAACCTGGTGACGGGGCTGGCCGACGCGTACATGGATTCGATCCCGCTGGTCGCGATCACCGGCCAGGTCTACTCGAAGTACATCGGCAAGATGGCGTTCCAGGAGACGGACATCTTCGGCATGACCCTGCCGGTGGTGAAGCACAGCTACCTGGTGATGAACGTCCACGAGCTGCCGCGGATCTTCAAGGAAGCCTTCTACCTGGCCAAGAGCGGGCGGCCCGGACCCGTGGTCATCGACATTCCCAAGGACGTGCAGCAGACGCGGTTCACGCCGGTGTATCCGACCAAGGTCGAGTTCCGCAATTCCTACGCCACCGCCACCGCCCATGCCGACGACGCCGCGCTCGACGAGGTCATCGGCCTGATTGCGGAGGCCAAGAAGCCGATGCTCTACGTGGGCGGCGGCATCATCGCGGCCGGCGCGCAGAAGGAACTCCTCGCGTTCGCCGAGCGCACCAACATCCACGTGGCGAGCACGCTGATGGGCGTCGGTTCGTTCCCCGAGACGCATCCGCTCTCCCTGAAATGGTTCGGCATGCACGGCACCGCCTACGGCAACTGGGCGGTGGACCAGAGCGACCTGCTGCTGGTGTTCGGGGCGCGCTTTGACGACCGCATCACGGGCGACACGCACAAGTTCGCCGCGCACGCCAAGATCGTCCACGTCGTCATCGACGCCTCGGAGCACAACAAGAACAAGCGCGTCCACCTCGCGATCTGTTCCGACATCAAGGACGCGATCGCGCGGCTGAACGCGCGCCTGGCCGCCGCCCGCTTCTCCGCGCCGGACACGCAGGCATGGCACGACCAGATCGCGGCGTGGAAGCGCGAATATCCCTTCGGCTTCGAGAGCAGCCCGCACATCCAGCCGCAGGAGGCGATCCGGACGCTGTTTGAGCTGACCAAGGGCGACGCCATCATCACCACGGGCGTGGGCCAGCACCAGATGTGGGCCGCCCAGCACTACGATTTCGCGAAGCCGCGCCGCTTCCTCAGCTCGCTCGGGCTCGGGGCCATGGGCTTCGGTTATCCCGCGGCCATCGGCGCCAAGGTCGGCTGTCCCGACCGCGAGGTCATCGACATCGACGGCGACGGCTCGTTTCTGATGAACGTCCAGGAGCTGGCCACGGCCAAGATCGAGAAGATCGGGGCGAAGGCGATGATCCTGAACAACCAGCACCTCGGCATGGTCGTGCAGTGGGAGGACCGGTTCTACGATTCCGTGCGGGGCAACACCATCCTCGGCGACGAGAACAACATCGGCAGCCCGGACAACCCGGACGCGCTCTACCCGAACTTCGTGAAGATCGCGGAGGGATTCGGCGTCAAGGGGCGGCGGGTGCTCCGGAAGGCCGACTTGCGCGAGGCGATCCAGGAGATGCTCGACCACGACGGACCGTATGTGCTCGACGTGGTCGTGCCGTACACCGAGCACGTCCTGCCGATGATTCCCGGCGGCAAGACGGTCAAGGACATGATCCTGAAGTAGGCCGGGAGCCCACGCGGAGAGTTTCCGGCGGGGTACGGCCGCCTTCGCCTTCCGGGGTTTTGGCGCCCAGGGCGACCCCGCCCGACAAATTTAGGATCGTCGGCATGAAGGGCGGCATCGTCCGCGGCCGCCGCCGGTCAATGCTGGCCATTTATGAACAAAATTCATCGCCGAAATGGGCTTGGCATTTTACGTGCTTCTGTAGCCCAACGTCCGGACGCCGGTTCACCTTTGTCTTTGACCGGCTGCCGGAACCTACTCAAACCTCCATCTGCTTCGTCACCTAAAAAAAGATAAAGGACTGTACCTACATGACACCGAAGGAAGTAATCAAACTGGCCCAAGACAAAGAGGTCAAAATCGTGGACTTCAAACTCTGCGACATCCTGGGCACCTGGCAGCATTTCGCGGTTCCCGTGAATGAGCTGACGGAGGATGTCTTCGAAGCGGGGCTCGGGTTCGACGGGTCGTCCGTCCGCGGCTGGCGGGCGATCAACTCGTCGGACATGTTGATCATTCCCGACGCCGCGACGGCCTTCATCGACCCGTTTGCGGCCAACAAGACGCTCAGCCTGTCCTGCGACGTCATCGATCCCCTCACCCGGGAGCCGTACGAGCGCGATCCGCGCGGCGTGGCCAAGAAGGCCGAGGCCTACCTCAAGAGCACCGGCCTCGCCGACGTGGCCTACTTCGGGCCCGAGGCGGAATTCTTCATCTTCGACAGCGCCCGCTACGACACGACGTCGAACACTTCGTTCTACCACGTCGATTCGGTCGAAGGCATCTGGAACCGCGGCAACGAGAAGGAGGCCGATGGCTCCGCCAACCTCGCCTACAAGATCCGCCACAAGGAGGGTTATTTCCCGGTCGCCCCCACCGACAAGCTCATCGACATCCGGAATGAGATGATCCTGACGATGATCGAGCTGGGGATCCCGATCGAGCGCGAGCACCACGAGGTCGCCACCGCCGGCCAGGCCGAGATCGACATCGTGTTCGACAGCCTGCTGCGCACGTCGGACAAGATGTGCGTCTATAAGTACGTGGCCAAGAATGTGGCCTACAAGCACGGCAAGACGGTCACGTTCATGCCGAAGCCGCTCTTCGGGGATAACGGTTCGGGCATGCACACGCACCAGTCGCTGTGGAAGGCCGGCAAGCCGCTCTTCGCCGGCAGCGGCTACGCGGGCCTGAGCGAGATGGCCATCTTTTACATCGGCGGCATCCTCAAGCATGCGCCCGCCCTGTGCGCCATCTGCAACCCGACGAACAACTCGTACAAGCGCCTGGTGCCCGGCTTCGAGGCGCCGGTGAACCTGGCCTATTCCGCGCGGAACCGGTCGGCCTCCGTCCGCATCCCGACCTACAGCCCGAATCCGAAGGCCAAGCGCATCGAGTACCGCACGCCCGATCCGGCGGCGAATCCCTACCTGGCGAACGCGGCCATGCTCATGGCCGGTCTGGACGGCATCCAGAACAAGATTCACCCCGGCGAGGCCCTCGACAAGAACCTCTACGAGCTCCCGCCCGAGGAGAAGGCCAAGGTTCCGACCGTGCCCGACTCGCTGCGCGGCGCCCTGGAGGCCCTCGACGCCGATCACGCCTTCCTGCTGAAGGGCGACGTGTTCACGAAGGACTTCGTCGACAACTACATCGAAATGAAGAAGTCGGAATACGACGCGCTGCGGATCCGTCCGCATCCGTACGAGTTCCACCTCTATTTCGACGTCTGAGTCGGTCCTCCTTCGGGAAACCGGCAGGTTTCCTTCCGTGTCAAAGCCGGTCACCGCGCGGTGGCCGGCTTTTCATTGGCCGGCGTCGGCGGGCGCTTCGAGCGCGCCGCCGGGGATGCGGCGCACGCCCGTCCACTTGGCGCGAAAGAATTCGTCCATCGCCGCCAGCACGGCGGGCGGGATCCGGCCGACGAGGTCCTCGACCTCGGGAAGCCGGTCCTCCCCCGGCGCCGTGAATTCCCGGGCCTCGGCCTCGGCGACGGTCTCCAGCGGGATCTCGGCGTCCTCCGGCGGCGACACGGCCATTTCCGCGTCGTCCTCCCCGGCGGCGCCATTTGGCCGGCTGTCCGCCCCGCCATTTTCGCCGCCGCCCTGCAACCGGGCGTCAAGCTCCGCGATCAGGTCTTTTTTTTTTCGCCGTTGCCGGCCTCCGGCGCCTCGGCCGCCAGCGCCGTCAGTTCCTTGATCAGGCTGTCGATCGCCCGGGCCTGGCTGGCCTCGACGGCCTTGAGCAGGGCGACCTCGAGATTGACCTTCTCGGCCAGGCCGTGCTTCACGGCGGTTTCGCCCTCGCGCAGGGCGTCGAGCATGCGGGTCAGCTGCTCGGTGGTCAAGCCGGGCTCTCCCAGCAGCGCGCTGCGTCCGCCCTGGGCGATCGCGTCGAGCAGGGCCAGGCGCACCTGCGCCTGCAGATCCACCAGCAGCCGGAAGAGATCGCGGCCGCCCTCGTCGCAGTCGTCCACAAACTTGATGATCGCCTTCTGGTCGCCCGCCGCCAGGGACGCGGCCAGGCCGGCGATCTTCTCGGCGGCGACCAGGCCGTAGACATCCAGCACGTCCGCCTCGCCGATCTGCCCGCCGCAGAAGGAAATCATCTGGTCGAGGATGGACTGGGCGTCCCGCATGCCGCCGTCGGCCAGCCGCGCGATGCACGCCAGCGCGGCGTCGTCCACGGTGATGCCCTCGGCCGCGGCGATCTTCCGCAGGCGGCCGGCGATCAGCTCCACGGGAATCGGGCGCAGGTCGAACCGCTGGCAGCGCGAGATGATGGTCGGCAGCACCTTCTGGACGTCGGTGGTCGCGAACACGAACTTCACATGCGCCGGTGGCTCCTCGAGGGTCTTGAGC